>NZ_JAAHHZ010000124.1:0-17846 GCF_010672005.1 Moorena sp. SIO4A5
GTAATTTAGATCAAACTAACTCCCAAGCGCAGTTAGCCTTAACCAAGATACCGTCGGGTCCAAATAAGCCAGTTCAGGTGGATATCACTCTCAAAGGTAGATCTTGGCTTCTGATCGTGGCAGATGGGAAGAAAGAATATGAAGGCATCCTAGAAGAAGGAACCCAGAAGACTTGGGTTGCTAACGAAAAACTATTTGTTAAAGCTGGCGATGCTGGGAATGTAATTGTTGAGTTCAATAACCAACAGGCAAAGCAGATGGGGGCTCCTGGTGCAGTAGAAGCATTAACCTTTGCCGCTAAACCTAGACCCTCTCTCCAGTAGTCAAGCTTTCTAGGGGAAAAGGATTAAACTAATCAATATTAAACATTAAAAAAGCAGATAATTGGGAGCAAAAACCTATAGATTTTAATAAAAAAATCACAACCTATATTATTTCAAATTCAAAATATATGTATGAAAACCAATGCTGATTGACCATAACACCAAACAATTGTCGGCTCTCTTTCCTAATGTTACCTGTTAACTTTGTTAATCAATTAAAGTTGAACATATCAACTTAAAATACTATAGCAACGACTTAACTTATATAAAGCCCAGTTAATCCCTTGTATATAATAGGATTGTGATTTGACGATTGTAAATTAATAATTAACATTTGTCAAATTATAAACAACCAATAATGACTTAAGTAGGATTAATCTTAATAGGATTAATTGTTAAAACTATTCGAATATAATATGACTAGGCTTAATAGTCAGAACTGACGGGAGCACGACCGTAAGTGTGAGTGAGGATTTTGAGGCGATTAGCCAATTCTTCACTCAACGCATTCGGTCGATAGCGCCATTGCCAGTTACCTTCCACGGTACTGGGAAAATTCATTCGAGCATCTGTGTCCAGACCTAAAATATCTTGCACAGGAATAATCGCTTGGTTGGCAATACTACTGAGCGCTAATCGGATTAAATCCCAATGGATGCCTTCTTCGCTAACTGGTCCACAGTAATTAATTATAATCTGCTTATCTTCAGCAGAGAGTTTTTTAAACCAACCTACTGTTGTGTCATTATCATGGGTACCAGTGTAAACCACACAGTTGCGGACATAGTTAAACGGTAAGTAAGGGTTACTTGATCCCCCACTAAAGGCAAACTGTAAAATTTTCATACCAGGAAACTGGAACCGTGAGCGTAATGCTTCTACTTCTGGAGTGATGATCCCTAAATCTTCGGCAATAATTGGCAAATTTCCCAACTTGTCTTGGAGTACTTCAAAAAATTCTTTTCCTGGTGCCTTAACCCATTCTCCAGTGATGGCAGTTGTTTCTCCTTGCTTGACTTGCCAGTAGGCTTCAAATCCCCGGAAATGGTCAATCCGCACAATGTCTACATACTCCAAGATGGTTTGGAAGCGTTGTATCCACCATCGGAAGTTATCTGCCTCTAACTGTTTCCAGTTGTATACTGGATTACCCCACAACTGACCTGTGGCACTGAAATAGTCCGGAGGCACCCCAGCCATGAGTGTGGGTTCGCCAGTTTCGTGATCAATGGCAAAGATTTCCCGATGAGCCCAGACATCAGCACTATCGTGAGCCACATAAATTGGAATATCACCAATAATCTGGATCTGGTGATGGTTGGCGTACTGTTTGAGAGCTGACCACTGGCAGAAAAACTCAAACTGTAGGTATTTGTAGAAATAAATTTCATCCTGCAATTTCTGCCGCCAATACTCAACTGCTTTGGGTTGAGCCATAGCAATGTCTGGTTCCCAAGTATGCCAGCTACTCTGGTCAAACCCATCACGAACAGCCATAAATAAAGCATAGTCTTCCAACCAGCTGGCTTTTGCTTGACAAAATTCTGTAAATTTCTGGTGCTGTTGGGGTGAGGCGTTGGCACGGAAGCGATCGCAAGCTTTGTAAAACAGGGGCATCTTGGTTTGAATTACCTGATCATAATCCACTGAGTCAAGGGGAAACTCTGGTAGATTGGCAAAGTCTTCATCCAACAGCCGTCCCTGCTTTTGCAATTGTTCTGGGCTAATGAGCAGGGGATTGCCTGCCATGGCTGAGTAAGAGTCATAGGGAGAGTTACCATACCCAATCGGACCAAGGGGCAATATTTGCCAGTATTGCTGGGCGCTTTGTGCCAAAAATTCAATGAATTGATAAGCCTGTAAACCTAAGTCACCAATACCAAAGGGACTAGGTAGGGATGTCGGATGGAGCAAAAGACCACTAGATCTCGGAAAAGGCATAAAAAAGCAATCAACAATAGTAAGTAAGCCTGACGACATTATCACCGTAGCACGGGTCAAAAAGGCTTAAGGGTTAAGGGTTGAACGCGCACGCGTGGCCATTCGCGTAGCGTGGCCCATTCGCGTAGCGTGGCCTTTTGGCCAAGGCCAAGGCCAAGGTTGTTCGCCCCGTATTCGGTTTAGGGTAGGTTAAAGCTTGAAGGGGTGACAACCTACTTGTCACCCCTTCAGGTCAACATCGACCGTGAGGGATCAATTACGAGTGGCACAGGGGCAACAACAACGTATCTTCTATTTCTTTGCGCACCGTCAGACTCAGCTGACAATTACTATTGAGGCACTCTACTAGCAAGTGATTAACACGACTATACTGCTCTAACCAATCTTGGGATGTCTTGGTCAAATGCCATTGGTGACCAATATTGCGATGCTCTATCATCAAGGCTCTTAATTGTGATACCCATTCCGCACCATGACTTTGCCACCATTCTTGAATACTATCTCGGTCGTCATCATCTAGGTCAGGTAGCTGATTTTTAAGCTTCTCTAGATAGTCTCCGATAGACTCAATCCCAGTCAGGTGATTCAAATCAAGGGCAAGGTAAAGAGCACTGAGTCGGTCGTAAACTAGTTCTGCTGTCATAGCTTGGGCAACAGCTAAAGCATGATCTAAAGCTAAATCTAGGGCAAGTTCACTACCCAACTCTCCTCCTAGTCTGTGATCAATAGCCAAAGCTAAGGCTTGATTCCGGGAAAGAGGATGGCTAGGAGGAAGGGCAAGGGTCATGTAAAAAGCACGGACTGCTGCTGGCTTGTAGGGAGTATAGATCTCGAGGGATTTGATCTCGATCCAGTTCAAGAACTTTGTCAAGTTATCATCTAAAGCCATAGCGCTTGGTGTCAGTTTGACTGAGTCAAGCACCATTTCTGAACAGACTAACCGATTAATCTGTTGCTTGATCAGCAACAATAGCTGATCAGCATCTGGCAACATTTGTGCTGTGAGTAAAAATACTTCCCGCCAACGTTTCTCCTGTAGGTGTTCGACTAGCTGTGACAAAGACATCCCAGTGCCGATCACAATCGCTCTGGCGGTAAAATACTCTTGAAATGTCAGATGCGAGAATGAGTAGATTCGTCTTGCCCGCTCTACCAATAGTCCATGCTGCACCTCAATAGATTTGAGTACTGCTAAGCTATCTAATTCTAGAGCTGCCTGGTTGCTTTGAGTTGCTGGTAATTTCCGTAAATAATCAGCAATTAATTGTTGCAGCCGAATTTCTTCAAAGAAATACTCCCCTTGCTCAAAGGTGATAACTGCTAATTGAGAAAGTAATTCTAGCTTGTGGGGCAAGGATAAATTACGATAAATATCATCTCGCTTAACACCCCGGGCTTCATCCCAGCGAATCAGTAGTAAGTCTAGTCCTTGCTGGTAAAGATCAGAGCGTTTTACAGGAAAGTCAGCTTTGGTTTGAAAAACCAGACAGGCTAGATTCAGCAAGACTGGTGTTGTTGCTAGTTCTCTAATTTGCTGATTTTCTGGCAGCTTCATCTGCTCGATAAACAGAGATGCTTTCTCCAAACCTGATTCTGGGTCATTCCTTGCTACCGCCACAAACCACTTTTTAGCAAAGTGTTGAATTTGTGCTGGTTTGAAGTCAGCAATCTCAACCTCAGTAAATCCCTGAAATCGATACTGTTGAGCTGCAATGCGACATGTGATAATCAGCTGATTTTTGTAATACTTTTCTGAAATCTTACGAATTTGTTGAATAACTTGATTACTGGCACTTTCCGGGACTTCATCCAAGCCATCCATTAAGATCAAGGCTCTGCCATAGCTGAGGATAGTTTCAATATCTTGTTCTGAAATACCACAACTTTGAAGCTCTTGATTAATGTAGTTAAATAGGCTGAAACTACATTCGATCATAGCATCCTCGGCAAAGTTTTTCAATCGAATCAACATCGGAACCCGATCCGATTGAAAATTTCCTTGATTGCACTGAATAGCCAGATATTGCAAAAAGGTGGTTTTCCCAGAGCCAGGTTTACCTAGCACCATCATTTTAGGATAGCGTTCTACCGCTTGCAGTCCTGGTATGCTTTCCCGGCGCACTTTGCCTATACCCAAGCGGTCAAATTCCTCCGCTGGGAAGCCTTGCAAATCGTCAATTTCCAACCATCGTTGACTAGTGATTTCTTCGAGAATATTCACATCCACGTAGATGTGATCTAAACTAACCGGTCGAGCAATATCTAATAGGCGTAGAGTGCCACACTGATTTTGAATTTTGTCATGGTAGTGCGATCGCACTTTGGTGACGATGGCATCAACTCTACTTTTGTCCTCAGCTGCTTTCTTTTCTGCATCTATCTGAGCATCTTCTGGTATAGCGACAATGTCTTCCATCTCCAAATCCAGATGAAAGCAGATTTCGCTAAAAACGCGGCGGTCAACGGGTTTACCGGCAAAAAACTTCCAAATCGGTTGGCGAGTTTCTATGCCGATTTCACCCGCAAAATATTCTTGTGTCCATCCCTTGCGTTCAAAAGCCTGTTTGGCTTTTTTGATGCCGTCTGGAGATGCCTGGAGAGATCGCTTTGCCATAGCTCAAGCTTAATTTACTGAAAAATCTTTCGACACTCATCTATAGATTTCCCGAAAAATAGGTCAAGAGCCACAAGGAACGGATCACAATGGGAAATTTTTGATCAGAGGGGGTGATGGGGTGATGGGGTGATGGGGTGATGGGGTGATGGGGTGATGGGGTGAGAAGTATATAGAAATCCTCAATCATTTGTGAAAAAGAACCTATGGTGAGATTCTTACTTCTGTTCCTCCACTTCCGGTCTGAGGTTCCTCTGCCCCTTTTCTGGTGTTTGACAACTCAAATCGGATTGCTATATTTTCTTCTATCCCACTCTCAAGGGTCCGACCGTTGATTGTTCTCGGACAAAAGATGACGTTAAACGTGAGGCAAGAGGATATCCATGTTGCCTGCAAGCCTTTTTCCTTTTCACCCTCTCCCATTTCTGGTGAGTCATTGGTATACATCAACTCAAACACAACAAAAACGCAATCGCAAACATCCAAACTTCATCCTGAAACTATAGCATCAATTCAGTTCAGTAATTTTTCGTACACTTTAGGCGTTCGGTGAAGAGGACTGTGAACCATGACTAACGGTATGATAACGACCTTCATTGATTACTGACTTGGTGTCATACTAAGGCTTATTTCTATATCTCAATCAACTTAACTCTACTTATGAACCATCGTTATTGGAGAACCTTTATCGAAGCAGCTGCTGTCACTACCTGCCTGATGTTTGTCAATGGGATTCCCCCAATGACTGAAAATTTTATCTCTGCAACCCTTATGAATAATAAGTTTTTCCAGAATTATAAGGATGGCGTTAAGGAAGTAGTCGCTCAAGAATCTACTTACCCCTTGAATAGTTTATCACTATCATCCTTAGGGAGTGTGGAAAGTTTACCTGAAAAATTATGGAATGTCAAGTTTAACCAATTAACAGCATCAACGGTTAGCCAGAAATATTTCATTGATTCTGCTTTTAGCTTAGGGAGTTTTTAATGATGCTATTCATAGGTTTATTACACTATAAATAGATAATCAGGAGTTAAAATGTTACAAGTGTGTCTACAGCAACCCTGGCCCCTGGATAAACCAATTAGCAAAATTGTATTTCCAGCAATTTTACCAAGCAGCTTGGGAAATTTTGCCACATTATGCTTGATGTTATCCCCACAGGAAATTCAGTATTATCTATTCAGCAAGCCCCACAGTCAATTTGTCTTCATCAATTCGCCTCATCCTATGCTACTATGGGTTACTGTGCTTGAGTCTACAGCACAGGACTCTCGGTTACTCCCTTGCTATCTAGACTTGAAAACCTCGAAAGTTCAGACCATTACTCGTTGCTTAGCAGATAAAGGCTTCTATCGACTACTGTTGTTTTCCACTGAAGAACCACAACGCTGTAACCAGGTAATGACCGTAACGCTTACACCCCAACAATGCCACATGTTACAAGAGTCGGCTAATACTGGTCAAACCTCACAACCTATAGCTCAACCCATAGTCAGCAGACGCATACTAAAGATAAAATTTGAACAACTCAAATCCCAAGTGTTGAATAAATGGGATGCTCTGGACAGGTTTAATTCCCCAACCCAGGCAGAACTTGCTCATTCCATTTCCTAGTTTCCAGCTTCTTCTAACCTTAGGTATTATCATATCATTGCTAGTATGATATAATTCACCTTTGAATACTTATCATTCTGGGAAGCTGGCTGATTAGTCATTGGTGATTGGGTAGATATGACAAAGAACAAATTGCTAATTATTAATAATGACTAATTAAAATTTATTCACGATCGAGATTTTCCTAATTGTTCACAATTGGCAAGAACTCCTTTCTCTGTGATGAATATTCCCAGGCAATTCCGTCTGGATCTTTACTTTGACTCCATTGTGAAAAGTCGGCATCAGATTTACGTTTACCAACTGTGCTGGAATGAACATTCAGTCGCTTCGCTAATTCGGCTTGGATCAGAGGTTGATAAACTTTCTTATCCTGCTTCTTTTTGACCGAGTTTTTTTGATCACCTGAAGCATCAGCAGTAAAGGCAGCTAGTTTTGAGGCAACAGATTCTTGTGATCGTGGAGTTTCTACCAATTTTGGGATTTCACTGGTAGAGAACTCATCTTTTTGGACCTGTAGTTCTAAAGACGGGGTTGGTTGACTGGTGTTGGATTCACTCTCAGGCTCGAAGGAGGATTCACTTTCAGGCTCGAAGGATGGTTCACTCTCATCAAAGATACTACCGAGAGCGCTAGCAGTCAGAAAGTAATAAACAGTGCCAATGTCATCATAGGTTCGACTCTGAGCTCCAAACTCCTGTGCCTTTTTCTCTAAATACTGTTTCGCTGCAGTTCCAGAAATATCTGCCTTGATCGACAAGTCAATGGGTGTCAGACAACCTTGGTTATCTTTAATCAGTTGATTGAAGAAGGGATTAACTTTCCGAGTCCACTTCTGCCATTGATATTGCTGCCAAAGCCTGATGATGATAATCAAGATTAGCATTGCCAGTACGATCGGCCATGCCTTTAGCAACAGAACCATCACCAATGCGAAGGGGATGATCAGAATGAGAATTCCAGTGGCACTGCTATCGATTACTTTTCCAGTCATCTGACTTCACGGGGTAGGGAAACCGCGTCTTTTTAAAGCGCGGAGGAACTACGACAAAGCGCGGTTTTAACCGCACCTTATCCCTCGCTCAACTGCTTGGGAGGGGGTATACTTAGTAGTTTATTCGTTTACGAGCCATTAAGGGGCTATCCACTAAAGTCGGGACTGTGGATTATTAGTAATTAGTGGACATTTCTACCAATCCCGATTACCCATTACCCGTAATAGTCACGGCTTCTTGCTAGTAGTCTTAGTTAACTCAGGTTAGTCAGAGCAAGACGTTTAAACATCGCTATCCGTGCCTTGGTTGCTAAGGTATCATCCAGTGGTTCTAATGACACTGGTATATGATACTTTTGCTTGAGGGCAGTTTGGATCAGCCAATCAGCAATAAAGGGGTTTTTCGGTAACAGCGGACCGTGGGAGTAGGTTGCGATCGCATTTCGATAAAATGCCCCTTCTGTGCCATCTTCCCCATTGTTACCATATCCTTTTACCACTTGAGCTAGGGGTTCGACATTACCTAAATAGGTACGACCACCGTGATTTTCAAAACCAATCACTACTGGAGTTTTCCCGAGCATAGCCTTTAAGTCTTGGGCTAGGGGTGATGCAGTAATCTCAAATACCACATTACCAATGCAACGGCGAGCATCTACGCCAGGATGCTTGCTGACCAAATCCAGCAACCCTAATCCCTGAATCCGCTTACCTAGAGCAGGTTCATAGTAGTGACCTAGCAATTGAGGTGAGCCACAGGTAAATACCCCCGGTGTACCTCCTTCAATTTTTTCTTGTAGGGCATTGGCTTTGCTACCTTGTAAGTCTCGCATAACAATTTCTTGCTGTCTATCTTGAGCACCACCACCCATGAAGATATCCACTTGATAGAATTGCTCAGCAGGGGTTTGCTGATCCAGGGGGATTAGATTGACTCTAATGCCTCGCCACTGGGTTCGTTGTTGTAAGCAGATCACATTACCGCGATCGCCGTAGGTACTCATTAGGGTAGGGTAAAGCCAGCCTATAGTTAATTCTAGTTGTTCGGAATTCATCTTGGGTTGAAGGTGATTTGGTTGTTCGCCTTATACTGTCTGTATGTAATAGGAGGACTATTTCCAGATAATTCTTGGTATTTATCGGCAAAACCCATAAGTATAACCATCCTTTCTGTGAACTCTGAGTAAATTCTTGACGTGCAAGCTTATCGCCTTTTTTCCGGGAACCGTGTAATTAAAGGAGTTGCTTTTGCTTCTGGGATTAACCCTCCCAAACTCCCCCGTCAAAAGGTTTTTAGCTATATCACCACTAGACCAACCTTTGATGGGTTTCAATGGGTTATGTCTAATGGGGTAGCCATATTTATTGAGCGCAGCTTTTTGCCTGCCTCCCTGTCCTTTGCAGGTAACTACTAGCGGTTGATAGGTTCTCAACACCAAAGCTTCAACGTCTCCAACACAAGCTGCATCAATCCAATGCTGCTTGGGTAGTCCCAACTTAGTCCGGTTGTATTTGGTCTGAGCACCCGTGCCAGTAACCACAGGTTTTATTTCGTTGAGTACCTTTACTACTTTGTTCCGAGTTGTATTGACCGCTGCTGCATCTCTCAATGGCGAAAGCGCCTTGTTTTTGATTTTTTGTAGCAAGCCTGGTTTCTTTTTTAGGAATTCTTCAATAGGTCTATTGCCTTTTCGTTGATTACATTTTTCACAAGCTAGACAAAGATTGCTGACCCGTTCGCGTAGCGTCGGCTTTGCCGAATCACTGCCTCCTTTGGATTTTGGGTGAATGTGCTCAATCTGTAGGGGAATATTTTGCTTGCCACAATAGGCGCACTCCCTCCCCCACTTCTCAAGTAAATATTCCCTCACCTCATACCCGGCTAGTTCACCTTGTTGGTATTCCACCCCATTGATTTCAGGATCCTGCATTTTTTGAGTGTCAAACTTGACTATTTCAATCCAAATCTCATTGACTGGACAAAACTTAGTTAGTCGTCTTACCCAGGTTTCAATAGTCAAAACCCTGTGTTCTAGACTGGGAGGAATCCAACCCTCTGGACGCTTACGATTAAGAAATCTTGGCTTCCTGTAACGGGTATTGCGATTACGCCTCCCACCCCTAACGCCACTTCTAGATTCTAGTTTTTTCTTTATCAATCCTCCTCTGTGTTCTAGCTCCATTCCCCAAATAACTTGGTCGTCCTGGACTAGAGCAAACCCAGTCACCTTACTGCCTGGATCTATTTTGATTTGACAAGGGGAGATAGTCGGATTGGCGATTGCAGCCTTGAGGATAATCGTGAATGGATACATCCTAAAAACCGCAGCTTTTCCTTTATCTAACAATCGACGCGCTTTCTTGGGGGATATGGGGTTTAATGGTTGTTTGTCTGTGTCAATAACTAATACATAATTCTGCATTTTTAGTGCGTCTCAAATCGGTAATGTTTTCCTCGACCATGTTGTAATGGCTTGTCGTGTCAACCACACATTTTGCCTTCACCTTAATGGTTGACGATAGAGCTGGGAGCTGGAGTTCACTCCCAGGTATCATGACCAAAACAACGTAGGAAATTAATCCTTGGTCTGCAACCTAGTTAGGTAAATTTCCGAGTTTTGCCGGAAATTACCAAGGCTTTTACTAGGTGCTGAGCAGTTATGGGAGAAGCTGATCCAAGCTTTTGCTTCGCACCATTGCACTCCAGATTAGAGAATGCTAGAGACCTGGTCAAGTAATAGAAGTTGACAAGCGATGCAGTGGCCTGAGGGGGGTTTCCCCCACTCGCGCTTTGCATGGCTGACAAAGTGCGATACCTCGACCAAGCACTTGATCAAGATATTTCTATTACCATTACACCCCATCATCCCATCCTCTCATCACCCCATTATCAATTGACCTAGTTTTCTGATGACTTAACCGATGCTGTAGGAGACTACAATGAAACTTGTGGTTTGCTGCCTATGGATAAATCAATGCTGCAAGCAATCTCTGCTCTAACCCTAGGGTTCCAATTTAGTTCTCCTGGGCCAATAATCGTTGAACTCGGACCCCTAACAATCCGCTGGTACGGACTATTGATTGCCTCAGCAGTGTTAATTGGAGTTAGCCTGTCCCAATACCTAGCCAAGGGTCGTAACGTTAACCCAGATTTGTTGGGCGACTTAGCTATCTGGCTGGTGATTTCTGCGATTCCTGGTGCCAGACTTTACTATGTCTTGTTTCAGTGGGAACAATACGCCCAGCGTCCAGACCAAATTATTGCGATTTGGAATGGTGGCATTGCCATTCATGGCGCTATCTTGGGTGGTATCTTAGCTGCAACAATTTTTGCCCGCCTTAATAAACTTTCTGTCTGGCTGTTAGTTGATCTAGTAGTTCCTTCCCTGATATTAGGTCAAGCAATCGGACGTTGGGGTAATTTCTTTAATTCCGAAGCCTTTGGGGCTCCCACAGATTTGCCTTGGAAATTGTATATTCCACCACTACAGCGTCCCCCAGGGTTTCAGAATTTTGACTATTTCCATCCCACCTTTCTGTATGAGTCTGTGTGGAACTTATTGGTCTTTGGGTTACTGATGACTCTGTTCTTTCGGGATTTACGCCGCAAACCCCATCTGAAGGTAGGGACGATGGCTCTAGTTTATATGGTCGCCTATAGTACTGGTCGCTTCTGGATTGAGGGATTGCGGATGGATAGTCTGATGCTCGGTCCATTACGCATTGCTCAAGTGGTCAGTTTGGTTGCGATCGCATTGGGAGTTGCTGGTTTAGGGTGGCTGTATTGGATGGGTCGGTCTTTGCCAGATGTTGTTCCAGCCGATAATCAGCAGTGGGATACGGTATCTAAATAAAAAAAAGCCCCAGAGTTTAGCTCTAGGACTTCACCAGGGTGCATCTACCACTTTATTTTTACTGGGTAGATCAGGTTAATCCGGACAATTTTGGAATATGGCAATCTGTGATAAGTTGTGATATTGGAAAGATCGCGCGTAAGCTATCAGCTATCAGCTATCAGCCAACGGCTTAATGCTTACGATCGCGCAACGGATGATTCGAGGGCATGTTACCTATAGGTGAGTCTCTGGTATAGCAGTCCCCAGGGCAGGCGCGGACATGACAAAAGTCTCAAACCTAAGTAAGCGCAAGAGTTTGACTTCTGACTTCTGACTTCTGACTTCTGACTTCTGCTATAACTCGGGATTAATCACAAATACCAATTACCCTTTACCAATGACCAATTATTCAAGTTTGACAATATTCATGTTCTCGTAAATTATAGGAAACCTCAAATTCCAGAAGTTTCTCCAACGTTTCTAGCTTCTTCAACCCAGCTATCAAACAACTTTTGATTCTTTTTAATCCATTCTTGGCTATGGCGACGGATATCTGCTGGGCTATTTTCCCCCTTTTCGGCCCGTAGGCTTTCAGCATTAATATCCTCAATCGACATCTTAAATCGCTCAAACAATTTTCTGGCGGCTGGGTTGGCTGCTATAAATTTTTTGTTGGCCACAAAGCGAACCCGATCCACCGCAAATCCGAGATTTTTACCATCGATTGAAGTATGTTTTTCTGTCAACCCTTTCTGGGCTTCTGGTAGATTGGTTTGGGCAACTTCTAGCCAAACCACATCCTCACCTGGTTTTAATACCGTAGCCAGCCACAGGGGAGTCCAAGTGTAGTATAAGACGGGTTTTCCTTGTTTGTAGCGAGCAATGCTATTCGCAATTAGGACGCTATATTCTCCTTGGTCGTGTTCGACAGTATCCCTGAGCCCATAAGCATCTAAGTGATGCTCAATAACTAACTCACATCCCCAACCGGGAATACAACCGGCTAAATTTGCCTTACCATCTCCATCGGAGTCAAAGAGTTTGGCAATTTTAGGGTTTTTGAGTTGTTCCAAATTGGTGATATTGTATTTTTCAGCAGTTTTTTTATCAATCTGATACCCTTGCAACAGATCAGAAACAATAACTCCAACTCGCTCTAATTTCTTTTCGCCACCATTTTTTTCAAAGAATTCTGTGTGTAACTTTTCCCAGTGGCTAGCGGTAAAATCGAGGTCGTTATTACCCAAAGCGATGTGGCTGGTGGTTGGTTGGAGTTGTTTGGGTTTTTCAATCTCGTAACCGAGCTTTTCCAGAGCCGTGTTAACGATGTGTGTCATGAATTGTGAATCGGCTAGATAACCATAGGTAGAGCGTACCTTCACCCCTTTCCCAGGTAGGGCTATTTCTGATGCAGTTAATTCGGTTGTAGCTTGGGGAATTTGTTGCCAGCTGATGAAACCCACAAGCAATGCCACTAAAACCGTTACAGCAACAGTAGTCCCAGTCCGTGGTTTACTGGTTAACCTCAAACGCACAAAACCAATCGGTCCTCGCTCTAGCCAAGGGATTTGGTTGTTGCCTTGACTCACCACTTGAGTGATCCGGTCGAGCATCACCGCAATCAGCACGATGCTTAATCCTCCCACAGCAGCTAGTCCGACATTCACCCGACCGAGACCTTGTAAGACCATCTGTCCCAGTCCCCCGACACCAATCATAGAAGTCACCACCGACATCGATAGTGCTAATAATATGGCTTGGTTGACTCCAGCTAGGATAGTTGGCATTGCTAGGGGAATTTGCACTTCCCAAAGCATTTGTATTGGGGTTGAGCCAAATGCGATCGCAGCTTCGACAACTTCTGTAGATACTTGTCGGATACCTAGGTTGGTCAGGCGAATCAAGGGGGGAACAGCAAAGACTAGAGTAGCGATTACTCCTGGCACTGCACCAATGCCAAATAGCATTACTACTGGGACAAGATAGACGAATGACGGCAGGGTTTGCATGGCATCAAGCAGAGGTCGCAGGAATTTCTCCACGCGATCGCTACTAGCACAGGCAATGCCAAGGGAAATGCCAATCACCACGCAAAAGACTACAGCTGTCACCACTAGCGCCAGGGTAGTCATGGCTTGTTCCCAAGCTCCAAAAAAGCCAATCAAGGTCAAGGCAATAAGGCTATAAATAGCAATTTTACCCCCAGCAATTTGCCATACTATCAAGCCCATAATAATCAGGAAAATTAGGGGAGGAATCGATAGGAAAAGCGATTGTATCCCTTCCAGAGTCCAGGTAATGGGCAAGCTAATTGCTTGAAAGAAGGGACGGAAGTTGTCAACTAGGAAATTAACTACTGCGGTAATCCACTCGTCCAGGGGTAAGGTATAAAGCTCAAAGGGATTCAAGATAATATCTAGACCGACTTGGCTTGTTGCGATATTATTAAGGGATAGAATTAAAGAATTGAACACAATACTATTCCGAGGAACCTTCTTATAGTATAGATTGTCGATTTATCTAGATATTTTCTTTGTAAGCATTCAGCATTCAGCTATCAGCTATCAGCTATCAGCTATCAGCTATCAGCTATCAGCTATCAGCTAAAGCGCTACTTGAGATGCTACTTGAGGTGCTATCAGCTGTTGTCTTGGACAAGCTTTTGAGGTTTGCCAATACTAGCGATCAGATCAGACTGTTCCACCATTCCTTTGAATGTACCGTCAGTATCGACTACAGCAACAGGAAGTCCATCTCGGTAGAGGTGAAATATATCTTCTAGGTGGGTTAAAGCGTTGACTGTGGGGAAGTCCGTTTCCATCACTTCAGTAATGTCTTCGCTTCCTTTTTGGAGGACTGCTTCGAGCCATTGTTTCTTGACAATTCCAACTGGTTTGCTGTGTTCATCGACAACATACATTTGTTGGAGGTGATGGTCTATCATCTTTTCCAGTCCAGCCTTAGCAGAGTTTTCTTTAAGAACTAAGGCAGGGGTTTGACGAGCTATTGACCCAGTTTTTAGGACTTGGGCGCGGTTAACATCTTGGATGAATGCACGGATGTAGTCGTCAGCTGGTTGGTTAACCAGTTCTTCTGGTGTGCCAGTTTGGACGATATAACCGTCTTTCATCACTGCTATGTGATCGCCCATCTTCAGGGCTTCTTGAATATCATGGCTGATAAATACAATGGTTTTGTGCAGTTCTGTCTGGAGTCGCAGTAATTCATCCTGCATGTCCCGCCGAATCAGAGGGTCGAGGGCGCTGAATGCCTCATCCATAAGTAAAATCTCGGCATCTGTGGCTAAAGCCCGGGCTAAACCTACCCGTTGACGCATGCCACCACTGAGGGATGAAGGTAAATAATCTGCCCATTGGGATAAACCTACCACTTCTAAGGTTTCCAAGGCTTTTTTGCGGCGTTTGGCTTGATCTATCCCCCGGACCTTTAGACCATACCCGACATTTTCTGCAACTGTTTTGTGGGGAAATAATCCAAATCGCTGAAACACCATTGATACCTTGCTCTGGCGAATCTCTCGCATCCGCTTCTCATCAACATGGGCAATGTCTTCATCATCGATATAGATATTGCCGCTGGTGGGATTAATTAAGCGGTTAATACAGCGAGCTAGGGTAGATTTTCCGGAACCGGATAACCCCATGACCACAAACAATTCTCCTTGATTGACTGTCAGAGAAACATCAGCAATACCTAAGACTTGACCAGTTTTTTCTAAGATAGAATCCCTACTCCCACCTTGGCGAAACAGTTTGAGGGCAGCTTGGGGTTTTTCGCCATAAATTTTAATCAGATGTTCAATACGAATTTTGGGGTTTGAATTAATATTATTCATTAGAAATTGGTTATTGGGGAAAAGGTCATTGGGGAAAAGGTGATTCGTCAAAACTCCTAGGTTCTAACAGTTAATCAGTAAGCTCCACACTTTTTATTATTTTTATGACCATTCACCTTAAATTTCATCTGGGTCAATCCCTGCCTGTCGCAGTCTCTCTGCTAATTGCTCAGCTCGTTGCTCAGCTACTTCAGCTCGTTGCTCAGCTGCTTCAGCTTGTTGCTCAGCTACTTCAGCTCGTTGCTCAGCTGCTTCTTCTGGTAAGGGAACTAGATTCCCATCCCGGTCATAAAAGCGCAGCCATACTGCTGAGGTTTCCTCAATGGTTCCAGACCATGCTCCTAACCACAAGCCTAAGGGCTGACACCATAGCCACCCTTGTTCATTTGGGGTTAGCTCCTGGTAGCCATTGTCTATATCTAAATACCATCCTTGCAATGAATCTGGGTCAAAGGGTTGGTAGACAAAATAATTTGGAGTTCGGAAGGTCTGGCAGTAGATGCTCTTCTTTTTACCTGTGTCAACTTGCTTTGTGGAGGGGGACATCAGCTCGATTATTACATCTGGGTAGCGACCCTGTTCTTCCCATACTACCCAGCCCTGGCGTTCTCGACTACCGTCTACATTCAAGACTACAAAGAAATCTGGCCCGCGAAAGTCCCGGTTTCGTGCTTGTTCACTACTGAAGTAAACAAACATATTGCCCCCAACAAAGTAATCGTCTCGGTCAGCTAAAGCAACGCGCAGTGAACGGATCAGGGCGTTCATGGCTATGCGGTGGCGGTCACTCTCCAAAGGTTCTCCATCATCAAAAATTAAATCGGTTGGTGGCATGGGGGGCTCCCAATCCACACTATTGGTTGCAGTTGGGGATACTGTTTCGGTCTTGGTTATGCTGGTCACAACAAATCTACGGTCACGTTTGGAAGCCTGGTATCTAATCACTGGGAAAGAAAAACGCACTAAGAGCGCGGTGTTAACCGCCGATACGAACGTCTTTCCCCTAGACTAGTATATCTGTTCTGTGAACCTGATGCGATCGCAATCCTAAATCGTTTGTCAAAAATACTTCGGTTGAAAATAAGTAGTCGGACAAAACTAAAATTAACTCTTTAAATAGGGAGCAGGGAGCAGGGAGCAGGGAGCAGAGGGACTTTTGGCAACTTTACACAAATTAATACAGTTAGGTTTATTTTTGTCCAGGTACTTAGTGCTGAGTCCTCAATACAGAAACCAGAGTAAAAACTGTTACTGTTGACTAGTCAACAGTGTTTAAACTTATAGTATAACTTGACAGAAAATACTTGATTGAAACATTTTTTAGCAAGACTACATAGACTAACTCTTTGCTAGTCTAAATCTGAAGAGATGTTGCAGTTACAGCAGTTTTAAATTGGCTGAGATACAAATTATTGGATTTTAGGGAGCAGGTAAGAAGTAAAAAATGCTGTGTACCCGATAGCTATGAAAAACGCTGTGATCAATTAGGCTTTTTTTATAAAATAAATTACTATTGCTGCAAGGCCAGGCAAACGCCCCGATTCAATAAATTTATGGCCTACAAAACCGTATCCGGATCAATTCCCCGTTCTTGTAATAGCGCTCTCAGACGTGCCACTTCAGCTTCCGCCTTTTCAGCTCGTTCTTGTCCTGTCAGCAATAGATTACCTTCACTATCCCACCATCGCAGCCAGATTTGGGTTTGATTCTGGTAGCTTCCTGACCATTTTCCCAGTTCTACTTTTAACGGAGCAATCGGATAATGACCCCGTTCGTTCGGTGACATCTTCTGATAAAATCCATTTACGAGATTGTAGACTTCTAGTTCATTGTCCTTGATCAAAAATATGGCGTAGTAGGGAATCCTCATCACTCGTTCGTAGACCCAGAATTTCCCAGGACGCTGACCCTTTTTCTTATCCTTGGTCTGAGGGGTAACAGTTGCTAGCTGAGCCAGTGATGTTTTGTCCCGTTCCTCACTCCCATCCCTGCTTGCCAGTTCGATAGCAATCAGGGGTGGAATGTATTCCCTACGAAGCACGTAGGAGCGACGAATCTGACCATCAAGCTTGGGGGGAACATCTGGAATATAGAACCAATCAGGAGCTTCGGCTCCTGTCTCTGGGGGGTCGGTTTCTCGCCAGTAGATGCCGCAATCTTGACCAATGATGTACTGACCATCAGGGTGAAGCTGTTGCAGTACTGAACCAATTGAATCGGTTAGGAGCAGAGTTTGGGGATGCTCTTGAAAGTTTTTGCCTACGGCACGCTCCGCGAACACAAAGGTGCCATCCGACTCTGGTAATTGGGTGTGGTCGGGAAAGGGTTGGGAAAAATCTGGGTTGGGAGTGAGGGTTTTCGGTTGAATATTTTGAACCATCCCACTAGAAATTAAACTGGGTTCGCAGCAGTCCAACCCCAATGGTATCATTTTCATCATTGTGTTCTGGATCGATAATCACCAAAACACCAGGAGTGATAAAGATTCTATCAGTGAGTGGGTAGCGATAAGACAGTTCGAGATGGTATGATACATCGCGATCGCGACGACCAGCAACATCATTACTAGCTAGTCTCGGAGGCATGCCAACAATTAGATTCAACTGGCTGCCTAGTTTTCCGATGTCTGGGAAAGCGGCGGTAATTGCCCAGCTCCAAATATCTG
>NZ_JAAHHZ010000125.1:0-17806 GCF_010672005.1 Moorena sp. SIO4A5
ACTGGCGGCAACAGATCGGGGTGGTCAGTCAAGATACGTTTATTTTTAATGACAGTATTTTAGAAAATTTGCGTTACGGTCGTCCGTCAGCAAGCTTGGATGAGGTGGTGGAAGCAGCTAAAGCAGCCCAAGCCCACAAGTTTATTTTGGCCTTGCCTGATGGGTACGAAACGGTTGTGGGTGAGCGGGGCTATCGACTCTCCGGTGGACAGCGGCAACGATTGGCTCTGGCACGGGCATTAATTAAACAGCCAGAGATTTTAATCTTGGATGAGGCAACCAGTGCCTTAGATAGTGAGTCAGAGAAGTTGATTCAGCAAGCATTGGAACAGTTCCAGAAGGAGCGAACCGTGATTGTTGTGGCACACCGACTTTCGACCATTGCTGAGGCTGATCAGATTTTGGTGCTAGAGCGGGGAGAGGTTGTGGAGCACGGTACCCATAACTCGCTTCTGCATCAAGGTGAGCGCTATGCGCGGTATTGGCAGTTGCAGAGTAGTCAGGTGGCAGTTTAAGGCAGTAGCTTGAGGCAGGGCTGTTTCATTCTTGACCCTAAAATTGATCAGGGAGTGGGGAGTGGGGAGCTTACAAGGGTAGGTTTTTTACATTTGGGTCGGCAGTCGGGAATCGGGAGTCGGGAGTCGCTCATAAGGGTAGGTTTTTAACTTTGACATCAGGTGTGGGGTGTGGGGTGTGGGGTGTGGGGTATATAGCAATTATCATAGTCATGAGGTACTTTCGTTCTGGCTTTTAGGGAGCAGGGAGCAGGGAGCAGGGAGCAGGTAAGAGGCAAGAGGTAAAAAATCCTGTGTACCTCATAGCTATAAGAAACGGTATAATAAAATGTACTTAATTTGTCGTTAAAAATCATCAAGACAATAAAAGTACGTACTCGCCCCTTTGTAAAAAAACCTACCCTTGTAAGGGGCATCCTGCCCGCCCGAAAATATTCGGTGGGCTTGACTCATTAAGAATTAAATTCGCTGAAGGTGCCCTTTCCAATGGGCGAGTAAATCGCCCTTGGGTCGCACCTCAAGGTGCGCGCACCTTCGGGTCGCACCTGTGGAACAGGCAAGATGCCCATTCCACAGGTGCGACCCGTGGCGAATTTAATTCTTAATAGGTCAAGCGCACCTAAAAACTCTTAAAATCATTCCATTATTAAGCAACGCCTCAGCTCCTCTATTTTTCTTATCATTTTTCTAATCACCGGTTCGCCCACACCCCACACCCTACCAAGTTCACCAGGTTGCTTATCACCCAGTCAGGTATCTAAATGTAGGTACAGACGTGAAATAGATTCAACATTTCTGGTGTATTGTTATGTCTTGGAACACTCTCAATATTACTTCCACTGCTGAAATTGTCACCTCTCTTAGGGAAAACGGCTATTACTTCGCAGAAAGTGCATTAGATCAGATAGAGGCTGACCGGCTCTTAGAAGAAATCGACTTTGATGAGATTCTGATCAATAAAAATGACCTAGGTGTGGTTTGTTCAGGAAATCAGAAGTTTTTGAGCCATTGCCTGGCCAAGTCGAAGCGAGCCTACGATTTGATTACGTCTCAACAGGTTTTAGATGTTTGTAATGCTTATTTCCAAGCAGGATATCAGCTGATCAATCACAGGTTCTCTCAGACCCGTCGAGGGTTTCATATGCCCTGGCACACAGACAATAATCTGCTGCTAGGTAGTCAGTTTTTGCGTAAGCACCAGATGCAAGGTCTGGTATTTATTATATATCTTTCCGAGCCAAATTTAAGCCCGTTTCAGTATATTGAGGGTTCCCACCTTTGGTCATCAAAGTATGACGATGAGATTTATATCAGCGATCGCTGGGTTCAGACGCACTATCAGCAGGATATCAGAACCTTTGAAATAAAGAAGGGCGACCTCATCATCTTTGATTTGCATGGTATTCATCGAGCACGCCCGTTTAAAGACAGACATCATGTTCGAAATAGTTTTCAGTTCCAGGTCGAGCAAATTAAAGATGAATATCTTGGCCATGGAGAGCAAAATCTGGTCAATGCTGGGTTTATCGATAACCCTAGTCCAGACCTTTTCAACTACTTAGGATTTGGCATTCAGCGAAACTATCCAGTCTTTCCGAATAGTTCAATCGCAACTATGGCTATTCCAGAACTAATGAAGTTATATAAGCAGCTTTTGCTCCTGACGCTTAAGGCAATCTCTAATAACCTAGCCAAAGGGCTGCTACCTGGAGAATGGGAGGTGAGTTTAAAACGTAAACTATGGCATCTTAAATTGCCAAGTTCAAACAGCAGAAAGAGTTGATTCAGCAGGCATTGGAACAGTTCCAGAAAGAACGAACAGTGATTGTTGTGGCCCATAGACTTTCGAATATTGCTGAGGCTGATCAAATCTTAGTGCTAGAGCGGGGAGAGGTTGTGGAGCACGGTACCCATAAGTCACTTCTGCATCAAGGTGAGCGCTATGCACGCTATTGGAAATTGCAAAGTAGTCAGGTGGCAGTTTAAAAAATAAAATTTTTGATTGGTCAGATGACTTAGTAAGTAGGTGGGCATAAATAAACGTTAAAATTCAAAATACAAAAATGAAGCTGAAAGCCTTTATTAAAGGTTTTTTCAGCATTTTGAATCTCAATCGCTATTTTACGGATAATTAAGCCCACATAATTATTTGAGATTTAATCACTACTAAAAAAATAGAGAATAAAGCTGTAAATATAGATAGTTATTATGGCTTAATAAACGATATATTTTCAAAGTTTTACAGGATTTATTCTTGACAAGTTAGTCTAATTTTAGAGGATTAATTATGAATAAATCAATGCCTCTCTCAACCCCAGTTGTATTTCTAATTTTCCGCCGTCCTGATCTCACTGCCCGTGTGTTTGAAGTAATTAGGAAAGCGCAACCCACTAAGCTACTAGTAGTAGCAGATGGTCCCCGAAATTCAGCAGAAGCCTTACTATGTAGTCAAGCCCGGAGCATAATCAAAAAAGTGGATTGGGATTGCACTGTATTGGAGAATTATTCTGAGGTAAATCTAGGCTGCAAGAAACGAGTTAGTAGCGGATTAAATTGGGCTTTTAAGCAAGTGGAAGAAGCGATAATTTTAGAATACGATACACTACCAGACATAAGCTTTTTTCAGTTTTGTTCAACCCTTTTAGAAAAATATCGCTTTAATTCCGATATTTTTGCAATTGGAGGAACTAATGTTTTAGGAAGTTGGAAATCTAGAGAACAAGATTATCACTACTCATATCAAGGAAGTATATGGGGATGGGCAACTTGGAGGAGAGCATGGGAAAAGTATGATATTTTGATGAGAGCATGGCAAGATACAGGCACTAAAGAGCTTATTCGTAAGTTAAGCTTAAACGATAGATATTATCATGCTCTGGAAAAAATATATACTAAAGTTGCTGCTAATGAAGTAGATACTTGGGACACACAATGGGTTTTCTCTCGTATTTCTAATCAAAAACTAACAATACTTCCTAGCAAAAACCTAATTTCAAATATTGGCTTTGGTTTAGATGCCACACATACAATTGATCCAAATTCAAAACTCTCCAAGCTACCAGTATCAAAAATTAAATTTCCTTTAAGACATCCCAAATGTTTTATACCTGATTGGGATTTTGAAACAAAGTTACTAAGCTATTTGTTTGATGATCAAATAAGTCAAAAGCATAGTTTGAATCGCTTCAAAAGTCTGATTAATACGATTACCAGAAAAATTACGCTATAACCATAAACATGAAAGTAGGAATTTTAACTTTCCATGATGGAATAAATCATGGAGCATTTTTGCAAGCTTATTGTTTACAAGAAACTGTCAAAATGTTGGGTGCAGATGTCTATATAATCAACTATAGATCCCGCTTTTATCACAGTCAAAGATATAAGCAAAGACATGATTTTTTTATCAAATCATGGAAAACATATAGACATTTTTCTGTAATTAAAGTTAAATGGCAAAACATTATAAAAAATTTAAGGTTTAAGTATGCTCAACAATCTAATCTAAATCTAACCTTTTTTTCTCATGATATCTCGACTATTATTGAAAAATATAAATTTGATTTAATTATTTTGGGTAGTGATGAAATATGGAATTTTAAAAATGATAGTCGTGGGTTTGATCTAAATTACTTTGGAAAAGATTTGAGAGAAATACCAACAATATCCTATGCACCTAGTCTTGGACAAATATCACTAGGAGACAAGATACCTAATCAAATCAATACTTATTTGAAACAGCTTTCAAGTATATCTGTAAGAGACAGAAATTCTTTAGAAATATTAAAATCTATGGCATTGAATGCTACCCAAGTTCTAGATCCAACATTTTTGTATGATGTGCAAGTTATCAATCCACATAAAATCCCCAAAATAAACAAATATATCCTAGTTTATGCTGGCTATATAAGTACTGAAAACAAACAAAGTATTCAAGATTTTTCTAGGAGATATGGCTACAAATTAGTGGCGGCATCTTATGATCAAAACTGGTGTGATTATAGTTTTGTTGATGTAGGTATTTGTGAATGGCTAGGTCTATTCAAAAATGCCAGCTTTATTATTACTAATACTTTTCATGGGACTATATTCTCAATCCTAAACAAAAAAGATTTCTGTGTCTTAGATTTAAGAAGTAAAACTAATAAAATATCGAATTTACTAGAAGACTTAAAATTAGTTGATAGAATAGTTTATTCTTCTAGTGAATTTAATCATAAAATACTTGAAAGAATTGACTACAATAAAGTTTTTGATTTGATAGACAAATATAAAAAACAGTCTTTGTTATTCCTTGAGACAAATATTAATTCAATTTAATTTATGCTTAACCGAATCAAAACTAAACTAAAAAAACACTTTTTTCCTCTATATTTAATTAATAGCACTCAAGGAAAAGCGTTAGTATTAATATACACCAATAATATTTTGTTTAAGAGTGTATGGGAAAATTTCATTTACGATCTTGAAAAATACATACTTTTCTCAACAACCATCAATGAACCACAAGACTTTGAAAATTTAAAGTCAAGAATTACTGCTTGCTACCATGTAATTGAAAAAGGTTTATCATTAAAGAATCCTCGTTTAGGATTTGGTAAACAAATAATTGATGCTTTATTAAAACATCTTAGTCTTTATGTACAATTTGCATACCCTCAAGATAATGAGCAGTTTGTTTCAGCTCTTATGACATTAGAAGCATATTGTGATTTTCATGAAAAAAGAAACTATGATGTTTTTGACCTAAGAAATATCTTACATACTTTCAGCAAAACTGATTCCAATAAATATGTTAGTGGCGGAACTATTACTGTCTGTAAACAGGAAATTTTAGATTCAATTAATAAAAACTTTGAAACTCTAGCTCTCAAACGATTCAGCATCAGAAACTTTTCCGAAGGAAGCATTGATATAGGTTTAATATTAAAGGCCATAAAAATTGCTCAAAAATCTCCTTCAGTGTGTAATAGACAGTCTTCTTTTGTCTATATTATTGAAAGTGAAGAATTAAAAACGAAAGCACTGAATTATCAAAATGGAAACCGTGGATTTGGTCATTTAGCTGACAAAATATTGATATTAACATCAAATTTAAGAGCATTTTATAGTATTGAAGAACGAAATCAAGCTTTTATTGATGGAGGAATTTTTGGAATGTCTTTAGTGTACGCTTTGCATTCATTGGGCCTAGGAACCTGTACTTTAAACTGGTCTGCATCTAAGCAGCGAGATATTGAGCTAAGAAAAGCAATAGCTATCAGAGAAAATGAAGTTGTTATTTTTATGATTGCAGTTGGTTTACTACCTGAAAACTTTGATGTTCCCTGTTCGCAAAGAAAAAATTTAGAGGACGTATTCCAAATTATTTAATGCAGTTGACCTACGGAAAACTCGAATATTGATTTCTACAAGCAACTTTAAAATGCGTTCAAATCGCCCTATTTTAGTAACAGGTAGCAACCGCTCAGGCTCTACGTGGATTGGCAAAACAATTTCCTATTCTCCCTATGTTCGCTACATTCACGAACCATTTAATGTAGTAATTGCAGAGCGTACTTATAGTAAAAAAATACCACGTTGGTTTCACTACGTCACACCACAAGAACAAGAATGTTTTCTGCATTATATTAAACAAGTTCTCAATATTCCTGACGATCCAATTCAAGAGATATTGGTTGCACTTAATCAAGTAAAAATACGTCCTACAGCGTCAAAAATAGTTCGTTATTATTTTCCTGGCTTTTTAGGAGTTCGTCCCTTAGTAAAAGACCCCATTGCAATTTTTTCTACTGAGTGGTTAGCGACACAATTTGATATGGATGTTGTGGTAATTATCCGTCATCCTGCTGCCTATGTTTGGAGTGTATTAAAAGATCCAACTCATATGCATTCGTTTCAATCAGTTTTTATTGAGCAGCCAAAACTACTCGAAAAATTATCTGATTTAGAAACTGAAATTGTTGCTGCAATAGATGAAACAATGCCACTTTGGCAACGGGCAGCTGTTTTTTGGAAAGCAATTTATGCAATGGTAGTTAGTTACCGTAAGCAATATCCAAATTGGCTGTTCTATCGTTATGAAGACTTAGCTCTTGCTCCTTTAGAGGGATTTCGTAGTTTGTGCCAAGATTTGAATCTTGAATTTACGGACAATGTAGAGCAGATAATTAAACATCACGCTATTAATGAATTACCAGAAGAGCAAGATTTAAACTCTCATGTGAAACGGTTTCGCAGTGATAAACATGTCTATGATTGGAAGCAATTTCTTGAGCAAGAACAAATTTTAGCTATTAGACATATAACTGAACCAATAGCTTCAGAGTTTTATGGTGAAGGCGATTGGTAGCCTTGATATTTAAATGACTATTCTTCATATTAACCAAACTGATAAAATAGGTGGAGCTGCGATCGCAGCCTATCGTATTCATCAAGGGCTACTGAGAAATGAAATCGACTCTAGATTTTTGGTTGATTCTGCAATCACTAATAGCAGTCGCGTAGCTAAAGTTCCTCCTCGGGGTAAGATAGATGATCAGCTTCGTAAACTCACGACAGCTTTTGGTTTAAATAATATTTATATAACTAACAGTGCAGAAATTTGCCAACATCCATTTTATGAAAATGCCGATGTCCTCCACTTTCATAATCTGCATACTGGTTATCTCAACTATCTGGCTTTGCCTAGTATTACTCGTAACAAGCCAGCCGTGTTAACACTGCATGACATGTGGAGTTTTACAGGACACTGTGCCTATAGTTTTGATTGTAAACGTTGGCAGAGCGGATGTGGTTCATGTCCTTATCTAGACACAGATCCTGCTATAACAAGGGACGCTACTGCGATTGAGTGGAAACTTAAACAGTGGAGCTATCGGCGATCTAATTTAGCTGCAATTATTGCTACTAGCCAATGGAACGCTGCACAAGCAAAACAAAGCATACTTAGTCATATACCAGTTCACTATATTCCTCTTGGTGTAGATATAGAAGCTTATCAGCCCTTTGATACTAAACAATGTCGCTCCTTATTGGGATTACCTACTAACAAGAAGGTTTTGATGTTTGGGGCGCAAAATCTAACCAACTCTCGTAAAGGAGGAGACCTTCTACTTAAAGCACTTTCAAGTTTACCTCAATCTCTCAAAGGGGAAATAGTACTGCTGACTTTAGGAGATGGAGGTGAAGTAATCAGTGAATCAGTTGGTATACAAACACAAAACTTAGGTTTTGTTAGTAGTGATCACCTTAAAGCAATAGCTTATTCTGCTGCTGATCTATTTTTATTTCCCACTCGTGCTGATGCTTTTGGGTTAGTAGCCCTAGAAGCTATGGCTTGTGGTACTCCTACAGTTAGTTTTAAAGTAGGTGGTGTTCCTGATTTGGTACGACCAGGAACCACCGGGTATTTAGCAGAACCTGAGAATGTTGAAGATTTCTGTAACGGTATTATTCAACTCCTAACAGATCACAATTTGCGTGAGTACATGAGTCAACAGTGCCGAAAAGTGGCGGTTGCAGAGTATTCTTCAAAACTTCAAACTGAGAGACACATAAATCTATACCGTTCAATCTTAGAGGAAAGCAAGGATCGGCTAAGTAAACCAACAAGCTAATTTTACCAATCTTGGCTAGTATCGTAAAAAAAAACTATCCTTAATAATCTGTTCAAACGAGTAAAGACAACGTTCTGGAAACCTTCGCAATTGTAAATCGCTTTCTCGTAAAGCCAAATCAACACATGCTTCATAGCCATTTATCATTGCTTCTTCCAACCGAGACTTTAAGCTCGGATTTTGCTGCAAATGCCGTTTAATAGCCCGACGTTGCTCTCTAATACTCAAAACCAACATACCAGTATGGTAACTTGTAAATCCCTTATTAAGCCGGAGATTATTGTCATCTCTTCCGTACAACCTGCGCCAACTAGTGCAGGAGAAATCCTACTGCACCGCCATCTAAGTCAGCTAGATGGGTGGAAGGTTTCAGTGGTGCCCAATCCCCAAGACTTACCAACAAGATTAGTAAAAAGGCTGAATCGCACTCGATTTCATACCTGGGGCAACAATTTAAATGTTCTCACTCATGGTCGCAGTTGGGATCCCCTGTGCCATTCTCAGCAACTATCAAGCCAAAAAGCAATTGTGCTCACTGTTGCTCATGGTGATGGCTGCTGGGCGGCTTTGCGCTTTGCCAAAAAACATGGCTTGCCCCTAGTAACTATTTTCCATGACTGGTGGCCAGATTTACCTATTGTTCATGCCCCTTTTCGGCAACTAATCCCACGGCGTTTCCAGCAGCTTCATGATAGCTCAGACTTGGTACTTTGCGTCAGTGAAGGCATGCAAAACGCTTTAGGTTCGCATCCCAATAGTCAAATTCTTTATCCCATTCCAGCTTCTCTACCATCTGAACTAAGATCTAATCATTCCAATGCCGATACATCTCGTCCCTTGCGAGTTGTGTATTTTGGAAATCTCTATGAATATGGCCCAATGTTAGGGGAGTTGTTGCAGGGAGTCAAAGATCATCCTAGTTTACAGGTACAGCTTCGGGGAAAAAACCCTAATTGGTCGGCAGATGTTCAAAAGGAAATGCGAGAGCGCGGTTTGTGGCTAGACTTTGCACCCAGATCTGAGTTGAACCAGTGGCTAAGTTCAGCCGATGCTTGTTTGGTGACCATGAGTTTTGATCCTGCTATGAGGCGGCGCATGGAAACGAGTTTTCCTTCTAAATTGCCTGAATATGCTCAATTTTGTAAACCGATTGTGATTTGGGGACCAGAGTATGCTTCGGCGGTGCGTTGGGCTAAGGAAGGTAATAAGGCCATCTGTGTGACTAGGGAAAATCCAGCTGAATTAGTTTCAGCCCTTGAAAAACTCCAGAGAACTGCTGAGTTCCGCAAGCATTATGCTAAGCAGACTTGCCTGGCTGCTCAAAAACAGTTTAATCCATTAGTAATTCAAGAAGCTTTTTGTAAGGCAATTAGCGATTTGGTTTTTATTTAAAGATGCCAAAATTATAACAAAACTGGTGAATGAAACTAATTCAGTTTTTGAAACTATGCCTGATGTTAGTATTATTGTCCCTCTTTACAATAAAGCCCCTTATATAGGTGCAGCGATCAATTCTGTCCTTGCACAAACCATTACTGATTGGGAACTGTGGGTCGTAGATAATAACTCTACAGATAACGGCTTAGAAATCGTCCAAAAATATTGTGACCCGAGAATCCATCTTATTTCATGTCCTAAACGTACAGGTGGGCCTGGAGCACCTCGCAACGTGGGGTTAAGGCATGCAACAGGAACCTGGGTCTTATTTCTAGATGCTGACGACACGATAGAATCGACTCATTTAGAAAATTTATTGTCGCCTGTTGAGGATCATCCTGACGCAGCTATCATTGCCGGACATTGGCAAGAATATACTAATTCAAATCCACAACAGCGCACCTTGAAAGCACCTGCTGGCTATGGTTCAACAGCTTCTGGCTTTCCTGATGGAGCAATTGCCTTTGCTTCCTGGGCAGTGCATTCAGCAATAGTTAGGCGAGATATTTTGCATACACCATTTATTTGGGTTGAAGCGCTTGACCGTTATATGAGTGAAGACACAGCCTTTTGGTTTCGCCTTACTTCTACATTCTCGGTAGCATATACTGCTAGCGCTGGTGCACTCTATCGCCAAGAAATTGAAGACAACCGAAATCAGCCAGATGTTCTGGCTTTATGGTTTCAATCTATGAAGGCAATTACTACCGCTAACATAGAGTTTCTTAGTCAACAACAGCGATCGCTAACCGCAAAACATTGTGAAAGTCTCATGCGTCTCTACTCAGATATTTATCTGAAGGCACGACTACAAAATGACGCCACAACTGCTCATGAAGCAATGAAAATCGCTAAGGAATGGCTCAAAGAATGCTCAAATCGAAAAGGTTGTAGGTCTTTTTCACTCAGGGTAAGGGAAGTACTAGGATTGCATCGATTCCTTTCTATCATGTATTGGCAACAAAATTTAGTCACAACAGTTAAGGTGAATTATTTATGATATTTGGAATTGTAGTAACAACTATCTACAGTGGTAACTTTCTCGACGAATATTTCGAGCATTTCAAAGCAAGAAACCAGCTTGATCAGGTTCGCTTTTATATTGTTGGCGATCTATCTACACCTCCTGAGTGTCGTCAGCGAGTCGAAAAGTATCAGGGGGAGGGGTTGCCTTGGTTTTATCTCGGCCAAGAAGAACAGAATAAATTTTTAGCTCCATTTCCAGAACTAGCAGCTGAGATTCCTTGGAAAACTGATAACCGTCGGAATGTAGGGTTTCTAATGGCCTACCGCGATCGCTGTGATGCCATTATTGCCATTGATGATGACAACTATCCTCGGGCTGATTGGCCATTTTTAGAAGGTCATCAACATGTTGGCAAACAGACTACCTTACCGACAGCGACTGGCTATCAACAGTGGTTCAACCTCTGCACCATGATGGATGTTAACTGTGAACGCCAAGGTGTCAGCGGCACTGTGTATGCCCGTGGTTTTCCCTACAAGCGACGTGATCCTCGCTGTAGCAACATTGATACGACCTCTAGTACTGGTCTAGTTAGCATTAATGCTGGTCTATGGTCTGGAGATCCTGATGTGGATGCAGCTACCCGCTTAGTCACTGGATGTGCGGCAGAAGCCCAATTTAGCCAAAGTGTGCTTCTAGCTCCAGAAACACTAATGCCTATAAATACCCAAAATACTGCGTTAATTCGAGATGCAATTCCAGCTTACTATTATGTGAAGATGGGGCATCCAGTTGGAGGAATGAAGCTCGACCGCTTTGGTGATATTTTTAGTGGTTTCTTTGTTCAGAAATGTGCCCAAGCTGTCGGCCATCGAGTACGCATAGGTAGTCCTGTAGTAGAGCATCGTCGTTCATTTCACAATCTCTACAAAGATCTCTGGAATGAACTAGCAGGCATGGTGGTAATTGACGATATGTTACCACTATTAGAGAAACCGTTACCTACAGCCACAACCTATAGCGAAGCTGCCGTATGTTTAGCTTCATGGATCATGGAGTGGAGCCATAGACAGAAAGGCTTTTTATGGGACGCAGCACTTGAGCAATATTTCTCAAATGTTGCTCGTAATATTGAACTTTGGGTATCTGTTTGTCGAGAATTAGATTCATAATGACTTCTCTTGTTTCAACTGTCTTAAACGATCGTGAGGGTCTCAAGTTGTTTTTTCAACAAATGGAAAAACAAACACGCTACCCTAAGGAAATTGTTATTGTTGATGGTGGTTCTTCCGATGGTTCGTGGGAGTTAATGCAAACCTATGCTGAGCAAGGAACTATCCCTTTGCGATGCTATCAAGATGTAGGTTGCAATGTGGCTAGAGGACGCAATTTAGCCATTCAATATGCAAAACATGACCTTATCATTTCCACTGATATTGGCTGTGAGTGGGATCCGGAATGGCTTCAAGAACTCGTTGCTCCGCTAGAAGCTGACTCTAGTGTTGATTATGTAGTTGGTAGCTGGTCTGTTAAGCCCGACTCAGTTCATACACCCTGGGCTAAAACTGAGTTAGTGCTGCGAGGGCATGTTTTTATTGCAACGCCTGAAGCAAATGCAACATCGCGCTCAGTTGCATATCGCAAACAGGCATGGGAAAACGTTGGAGGTTACCCAGAAGATCTGACGCTGGCAGCTGACGACACAGTTTTTGACTACTTAATTAAAAAGCATTGCATTAAGTCAGCTGCAGCACCTATCGTGCGCTGCTATTGGCACAGATTTGAGCGCTTACAGCAATATCTCAAAGAAGAGAAGCGCAACTTCTTCGGTGATGGAGAAGCCATGACCCGCAATAACTACTTTGTCTTAGTGGGGGGCAGATTATTGCTTGAAGTTCTAGGTGTAGCCAGCGTAAGTCTGCTCCTCCTTGACACGCCTTTATCCTATCTAACTCTTGTAGGGCTGCTTTTTAGCCTAATATCCATTAGCCATCGCATATTAAAATTTAGCCCCAAGGCTCAACAACTGGCTCAGTTAGGAGTCTCATTTGCACTATTTCATCTGATAGCTTTCCATTATCTTGCAAAACTGTGGGCATTATGGGGCTATGTCAAAGGGTATTTACATGGTGCTAAACACTGTCAAGACTGTCGTCGTCGTTTGCATAAACCTTTAGAGGCTTTGCTTTGAGACTATAGCGGTTTTTAGCCTAATGAAGTACACAGAATTTTTTACCTCTTCCCTCTTCTGACTTTACTGCTACCTTCTCCTTTCTCCCTGCTCCCTGTTCCCTGCTCCCTAAAACCAAAAAACTTGTACCTTACTAGCTTAAAAACCGCTATAATGAGCATTCCAATCATTTTTATCCACCATGGTAATGCTGACTGTCTTTTTTATGCAGTTTGGCATGCCAAACAGACCAATCCAAACTCTCGAATTATACTATTAGGTGATAAGGCAAATGCCCATTTCATCTGGTTACTAGGCATTGAGCACTACTACACAAAGAACTATACCCAAAGCGCTCAGTTATCTTTGAAGAACTATATCCATCTGAGTACAAACGGTGAAGAATTTGAGAGATTTTGCATTGCTCGATGGTTCATTCTCCATGAATTTTTAACACAGAATTCAGATATTGGTCGGTGTGTCTATCTGGATTCCGATATTTTAGTGTACGATTCATTAGATGAGCCAGCCCAGAACTTGTCTAAATTTGGCATGACGATGGTGTTTTATTCAGCCCATACAAATTTTATAAATCAGCCGAATTTGTTAGGTGAATTCTGTAGTTTTATTCGCCGACACTATGATGAGGAAGATTTGAGGCAATGGTTACGGTGTCATCATGAAAATTTTATCGCTGAAGCGGGATGCGGTGGCATTTCCGATATGACGTTTTTCCATAAATTTACCCTCAGTAATCCTGATAAGATTGCGACCCTTTTTAAACCGATGTTAATTAATTCAAAGCTCTGCACATTTGATGAGCGTATTGATTCAGATGCAGGTGGTTATCAACTCAAATCAGATGGTTTAAAGTTGATTAATTGGCAGCAATATATTCCATATGGAAAACATAAATTATCGGGAAAAATTATTAAATTTTTTACACTTCATTTTCAAGGAAACAATAAACAAATAATGGTAAGTTTTGTATCTATAATAAATTACATTTTTTATATAAAAAAAGCCATTAATAATATTATCTTATTAAAGACAAAGACTTATAATAAGTTACAACGATTCTTCAAAAGAATATAGCTTAAATTTATAATTTATTTAATTTACATATTGAGGTAAGTAAGATGGGACTAGATAGACACGGTACTAAGTTTTTACTATATGCTAAATCACAAGGAGTTGATTTCGATCATACAGCTACTATAGGTAGGCAGGGGTTACATTTAGATTCCTGTGAGCTTAAGAATAATTTCTCCTTGTTTGGTCAAGAAGTATTTGAAAAGTACTTACAGGAAATATTTCAAAAACATGGAGGATAGGCCGATGGTTTTTTTCTGCACATTGGTGCGAGTATTATTGATTCTTTTGATTACTCAGATTATGAAAATTGCACTTATGTTCATGACATGAATTTACCGCTACCAGATTGCTATAAAAATAAATATTCAGTTGTTTTATATGGCGGATCTTTAGAACATATATTTAATTTTTCTATTGCATTAAAAAACTGTATGGATATGGTTAATGTGGGTGGAAATTTCATGTCAATAACACCTTGTAATAATTTTACAGGACATGGTTTTTATCAATTTAGTCCAGAAATTTTATTCAGATGTTTTTCTAAAAACAATGGCTTTCAAATAGAGAAAGTATTCATTGTAGAAGATGACTGGCACAAGAATAATGTCACTTGGTTTTCTGTTGTAGATCCAGATAAAGTAAGAAAACAGGCCGTTTTCAGAAATAATCAACCTACTTTTTTAATGGTTTTAGCTAAAAAAATTAGTTCAATTAATACCATTGATTCTGAAGTTCCTCAGCAGAGTTTTTATACCCTTACCTGGAGTGGTGATTTATCTTAATATAAAGCTAAAAATACAATTGAGGTTTCTAAAATGTTTCCACTAAAACGCTTAATATACCGACCTGCAAAATCTGTTTTAAGACAAGCGATATCTAACTTAGCAGCTTTGATACAACCAGCTTATGATTCCGAATCTTTTGAACCTTTTAATTTTTGATTTCAATAAATAAATTACCACTACCACCCTATCGTACTATAAAAAGCGATCATTAGATATGTTCAATTGGACTCAATATTCACTCGATCCCAATCAAGGTTATACACATCAAGAGTGGAAAAAATTTTACGATAATATATCTAAATTTGTATTTCAGTATAGAAATGATTTTCTATATTCTTACATCAGTCAGTTTGAAAATATTTTAGATATTGGTTTTGTTGAACATACACTTGACTATATTAACAAAGATACCTGGTTTCATGGAAAATTAAGAAAAAAAGCTGCTGGAAAAGAAGTATGGGGACTAGATTTAAATTCCGAATTAGTAGAAGAGTGTAAAGTTAAGTTCTGATTTGATAACCTTATCGCTGCAGATGCCTGTGGAAAACCAATCAAAGAAAATTATTTCGATATAATTTATGCAGGCCATGTAATTGAGCATGTTTCAGATTTAGGATTATTTTTTAAGTTCTGCCATGGTTCTTTAAAACCAGGTGGAAAGCTACTAATATCAACACCTAATCCCTTTGGCAAAAGCTTTAATCAATGGCGAACAAAGTATAAATTAGTGCCAGTCAATATGGAGCACGTTAACTGGATAACACCATCCTGTATCAATGAGCTTTGCAGAAGATATGATTTTGAATTTGAAAAATCAATCTATCCTAAGCCGCTAGGAAGTAAATTCAGAAGCCTAAGGAAGCTTTTATTCAGTCTATGGAAAGACTATCGTTTTCAAACGAGAGATCTTTATTATGATGAGTATACGTACATTTTAAAAAAGCTCTGATTTTATGTTTCGCATGGATATTTGTTAATTATATTGCTCTTGAATTATCTAACATAACTTGCTCAAAGCTAACTAATTTCATGAGGATTTTATACTATTCTCCTGCCAGCTATGGAGGACTAGCTGACTATGCCCATTACCAAGCTAATGCCCTTGTATCTGCTGGTGCAGAGGTAACGTTACTGACTACGCCCAACTATCCTGTAGGTAGGGGAGAAGCCTATGAGATTGTACCGATTTTGGATGATACCACGGCAAGTCCTGGGGTGCATAAACCAATGCCCAAGGTTCTTAAAGCAGGCTATCTTTCCTATAATCTGCTCAGCAATATTGCTAGATTAACCCGTTTTATTGAAGAACATAGGTTTTGTCACGTCTTAATGGGTTCTTACCTGGAATACCTTGCGCCCTTGTGGGCCCATCACCTGAGGCAATTAGCCAATCGGGGAGTGGTATTTGGTGCAGTAGTCCATGATCCCGTGCGAGATTTTGTCCTGGGGCCTCAATGGTGGCATCGTTGCTCTATTGCAGCAGGCTATTCGTTTCTGCGGGAGGCATTTGTTCATGAAGCAATTGATTTAGATACGGTTCGCCCTATGCCTCAATTGCGCACAACCGTAATTCCCCACGGTATTTATGAATTGCCCCAAGCAACCCAATCTAGGGAAAAAATGTGCAACTTACTTGACTTACCTCCAGAGGCTAAGGTGATGTTGTCCTTTGGGCATATTCGTCCGAACAAAAACCTTGACCTGGTAATTGAGGCAATGGCTCGTGTCCCTGAGGTATATTTAGTAGTCGCCGGTAAAGAACAGTCTTCTAGTCAGCAACTTGCTCGTCGTTATCAAGAACTAGCTCAGGAATTGGGTGTAGCAGATCGCTGTCGCTGGCAGATTGGCTTTATTCCTGAAAGGGAAATTCCTAATTTGTTTGACATGAGTGATTTAGTTTTATTGACTTATGATCAGACATTCCACTCTGCTAGCGGTGTTTTAAGCGTTGCCACACACCATCGCAAACTTTGCTTGGTTTCCAGTGGAGAAGGACCTTTGAAAGAGGTAGTGCAAAAATATCAATTAGGGTTGTGGGTTGAGCCTAATAGTGTAACAACGATTGTCGAGGGCTTAAAGTCATGGCTGGAAATGCCAATCAAACCTTGCTGGAAAGAGTATTTTAGGGACAATTCTTGGCATAAAAATGCCCAGATTGTTCTTAGTGTTTTAAAAACTTAAACAAATCTGCCTATAAGTCCTAATCAGTGAATCCTAAAATTATTGCAGGTAGTATTATCAACTATCACTACAACCATTGCCTTAGTAACTGTCCCTCCCGTAAAATCCGCATTGCTTACCTCAAGGCATATTTAGCCAGGCTAGGAAAGGAAACATCGGTTCAAATGGGCTGTCGCTTTCTTAACGGGCGTAAAGTCTATTTGGGCGATCGCAACGTAATTAACTTTGGTTGTTTATTGGATGGTCGCCATTATCAAATTCACACTGGTAACGATGTTTCTATTGGTCCAGAGGCAACCATTTTAACCTTAGGGCATGACCCCCAATCCCCTAGTTTTGGGGATCGAGGTGGAGATGTCATTATTGGCGATCGCCTTTGGATTGCCTATCGAGCTATTATTTTACCTTCAGTAAAAATAGGAGAAGGTGCGGTAATTGGTGCAGGGTGAGTAGTCACTAAAGATGTGGAACCCTACACCGTTGTGGCAGGTAATCCCGCTAGATTTATTAAAAAGAGAAATCCAGAGTTAGACTATCAATTACATTACCACCCATGGCTCCTGTAAAAAATATCAATTAGATAATAATTAAAATTGTGTTTAAACAATCTCATCAGTGGATCTGCTGTCAAATCGGAGCAAGAGAACATTACGCTATTCCCAGATCCCTACATCAACAGGGTAACCTATCTCACCTAATCACAGACGCCTGGATTACTCCCCAATCTCCCCTCAACTATCTACCCAAAAACCTACTCACCAGTTTACGCGATCGCTTCCACCCAGATCTTGCTCAAGCATCCACTCACGCCTTTACCAATTCCTTGATTCAGCTAGAAATCCAGCAACGTCTGCAAAAAGTGCGTGGTTGGGAACAAATTATTGCCCGTAATCACTGGTTTCAACAAAACGCTGTCAACTATCTGGCAAAAATTGCTCCAAAATTTAATAAACCTCCCATCCTCTTTACTTACAGCTACGCAGCCTTAGATCTATTACAATTTGCCAAAGCTCAAGGGTGGCGCACTGTCCTCGGAC
>NZ_JAAHHZ010000126.1:0-17556 GCF_010672005.1 Moorena sp. SIO4A5
GGGTCGCCTTTATAGGGACAGGTTATGGGTAATATTTTTAAGTTATCTGAAATAAGGCCGGAGATGAAACCTTAGAATAAAGAAGCCTTTATAGGCGAAAGGCTATGGGTAAAAGGGATAAAACTCACAGGGTAATCGCATCTTAGTTGAGTTATGAAATTACCATACCCTGGTCTAAAATTTGAATGTACAATTGAGATTGTTCCCTCAGAAACGTTTTAGGCTCTGGTTTATGTGTACCAGTCCTATCAGTGAAGGCTCCTGGAACCTAACGCCGGTTCAATTAATAGATTCAGTCGATCACCTTCTTCGATGGGTCGTCAACAATCTTGGACTGATGCCAAATTATCCCTCTGCGGCACTGGCAGCCAGGATTTTGATCATGAAGTCATTATCCATCCCTGCTTTGTAGCGCTTCATCTTCAGACTCTGGTGGGAGGGTTCGCGCTTGAGTAGATTAACACTCAGGCGGCGTAGCAGCCCGAGATTTTCAGCAGCATAGCCCTGGCGAACCCGACTGGAATCTTCATTGAAAGTGACATCAAGTACCCAATGTAGACTGTTTTCAACACCCCAATGGGAGCGAATCACACGGTTGTGCTGCGAGCCATCCGCCGCCAGGGTACTCAGGTAAAACTGAGTCTGGATCGTGGTTTTGTTCCATAAATACCGCCTTCGCCTGACCATCACCACACTGGTTAAACCCTGCCATTGTGTTTGGCGATGCAACAGGGGGAGTTGGCTCACAGGCACCGCCCACACCTGACGGGTTTCTCTGCGATGATGCCCAGCCTCAACCGTTTGATGGTAACTCAATTCAATCCCCTGCCAGTTCTGGTCTTGGGCCTGGACAAACCAGGCTTCCACCTCCGCCGCTTTGCTTGCCCTGGTTGCCCTTGAGGGCTAAGACATAGTCCCCACCGGCTTCCTTAATTTGTCGTGCAATGTCAATTTGGGTGCCCATCGCATCAAGAGTCACGTTCGCGCAGCGTGGCCTACGGCCAATCGCTCCTTTGAGGTTAAGCAACTTCAACAACAGTGGAACCGCAGTGATTTCATTCGATTGGCTCTCGACTTTTTTTTGTGCCAACATCAGCCCATGTTCACTGCTCCAGGCACTCACGCTGTGCAGCGCTTTGAGGTGCTTCTGGCGATCATAGGAACCTTTGGTCGTCAAGAATCAATATGAATGAGTTCAATATCTAAGCTCTGGGTGATACTGTCCACCCAACTCAGGAAGCCGGTTTCAAGTTCGGTGGGATCAAGAAGGCTAAACACCCGACCAAAGGTATCGTGGGATGGTATCCCATGGGGTAAGTCGAAAAATGTCTCCAGCCACTTTTGCTTAGCTTTACCGTAGGTTTCAATGGCCACAAACCCATCGGCTCCCGCAATCACAGCCAAAATTGCAATGGTGACAATTGCCACCAGATTGTGGTCGCTTCTGCGGCCTACCCGGGGATCCTCGAGATCCTGAAAATGATTGAGCACACTCTTTTTGAGGATCTGAGCCTCGCGCTCCTGCTGAGGTTTAAGAACGGGCTGGTTAAAACCTTTTGTCATGGAACCTTACCGGGAAATCAAAATTGTTGCTGATCCTTAGGTTAACCGCTGGGGTGTCTGTGAGACACATGGAACGGCAAAACCCCTTAATCTACATATCCCGCTTTTTGTCAAGTACAATTTATACCAAACAAAATGCGATTACCCTGCTTAACAGGTGGATTGAGACGAAGATGGGCGAATCAACGTTTGGAGACTTTTACTGAAGCTTTAGAAGCGTTTCGTACAGGGATATCTTATCGTTTTGCTGCTTGGCTAAACCAAAACACGGACGTATTCGCCGCTCATAAAGCCAGGTTTGGCTTGATTTGGGCTTGAAACTTGTTTAAGTCCCGCTAGAACTATTGCGTTTCCTTGATAATTTGAGCTAGAATAGAAAAATTAATGCGCTCGTTCGCGTAGCGTCTCCTAGGTCGAAAAGAGTAGCGGTTTGTGCGCAAGCTGAAAAGCCTCTGCTAGAAGCATAAGCCAAGAATCTAAAAGTAAGCCCAATAACTTTATTGGAGGGTCATTAGGCTGTTTGGCTCAGCCGTTAAGGGTGTAAAAACTCTTAAGAATCCCTCACTATAATCTTTGATTTAGTTATGGGAGTGTCAATCGTTAGCTTCCGCCGCAATTCATCCCACGTCCGAAATCAGTAGCGTCGGCGTGGGATGATCCGACAGGGCTGCGGCTATCGCATCTTATTTTTGTACATGCTGGCGGGGTGAGGATTTCAGCAATCGAGTCTGGTTTTTAATCAATTGATGAAATCCTTACTGGATCAGGGTTTTGTAATTTAGATGGGGTTTGCCTCTGAAATGGTTACAAACTGATGTGTTTTGTAAGTTTTATCGAACACTTCAAAGATAGATATCTTCTCCTTGCTCTGTGAATCGAACATCTTTAATATTTAACTCAGAGTTAGCGGTAAGAGTTTTACGCAAACTACCGAAAAGGGCAAATTGCTCACAAGTGGAGAGGGAGATAAACTGCCGCTGGGAATCTGGTGATAGGCGCAAATCGACGGTAGCTACACCAGTATTGGCATTGACCTTCACGCGGTATCCCGATACATTAAAGTCACTGGAGTTACCAGTCTCTAAAACTTTTCCTATAACTGTATTTACTGGATTTCCTACTGGTACAGCTACCTGTTCAGATACCAGAGACTGACACTGACTGTCAGCCCGATAGACATTAAGAATTACTGGGTTAGCTCGATTGCTATTATTATTACCTTGGCTGACTGTAGCCTTAAGCGCGACCTTACCAACCTTGGTTCCTGGTTGAGTTTCTTCCGTAGGTACAGTAATCTTAGGTAGAGTAGTATTAGAGGTTGCTACACCAGTGGTAGAGCTAGCCTCGGTGGCTGGTTCAGGAGATAGATTCCCTACAGGAGTTTTCTGGGAACCAGGATTGTTATCACTCACCAAACCATAGCTACTGAAACCAACGACAATTGCTGCAATCGCAACAGGAGCTAGATAGTGTTGAAAACTTTTCATTTGGCTTCGCTCAAAACAATGCTTCTAGCTGTTGTCTAAAGCAACAGTTACATCAATCCATATTCAAGGTAGAGCGTGGTTGATCAGGATAAAAGAGTTGAAAAATAGAAACTAGAAAATAAAAATTGAAATCATTTTCACGCTTATATCCCAATTCTGGCGCATTAGGGCTATAGATCAATTTAATTTGGCCATCTACCGACATTCGCAACACTCGTGACACTCGCAACACTCCCGATCTCTCCATCTGCATTTGTAGTCCTACTTTGAAGAATTGGTATTAACTGTGGGGGAGGCGAAACCCAGCTACCCTGTTGTAATAGCCTTGCTATCCTAAAAGAAGTTCCCCTAATAGGACATCCCCGATTCAATCAACCATGACTAAACAACCAGCCCGAATCTGCATTCTCGGTGGAGGCTTTGGGGGTCTCTATACAGCCCTACGCTTAAGCCAGCTGCCTTGGGAAAAGCCCCAACAACCAGAAATTGTCTTGGTTGATCAAAATGATCGGTTCTTATTTTCACCGCTGTTGTATGAACTGATGACTAGTGAACTACAAACCTGGGAAATTGCTCCACCCTATGAAGAATTGTTAGCAAACACAGGTGTACGCTTTACTCAGGCAGCGGTATCAGGCATTGATGTAGAACAGCAGCGGGTACAGCTAGAGACTGGAGTGGAATTGACCTATGATCGCCTGGTGTTAGCCCTAGGTGGAGAAACCCCCCTAGAGCAGGTGCCTGGGGTGGCTGAGTATGCTATCCCATTCCGAACTATCACTGATGCCTATCACCTAGAAGAACGGCTACGGATTTTGGAAGAATCCGATACAGATAAAATCCGGCTCGCTATAGTTGGTGCAGGTTACTCTGGTGTGGAACTAGCTTGCCATCTAGCCGAACGGTTGGGAGAGCGCGGAAGGTTGCGGTTGATTGAACTCGGTGATGTGATTCTAAGAACATCGACCGACTTTAACCGAGAGGCAGCACGCAAAGCTTTGAATGAACAGAAGGTCTGGATTGATTTGGAAACCAGTGTTGAGTCCATTGGAGCTGACACCATTTCTCTGTTGTATAAAGGACAGGTTGATACTATCCCCGTAGATTTGGTGCTGTGGACAGTAGGCACAAGAGTCACACCAGTTGTGCGATCGCTTCCGCTCAAACAAAACCACCGTGGTCAGCTGATCACCAGCCAAAGGTTACAAGCGGTTGACCATCCCGAAATTTTTGCCCTAGGTGATCTAGCCGATTGCCGAGATGCTGATAATCAACCAGTTCCCAATACAGCTCAATCCGCTTTTCAGCAAGCTGATTATGTGGGTTGGAATGTCTGGGCTTCTTTAACTGGGCGTCCCCTGCTCCCCTTCCGTTACCAGCAGTTGGGAGAGATGATGACTTTGGGGAAAGACAATGCAACTCTTACTGGTTTAGGTGTCAAGCTGGATGGTCCTTTAGCCCACATAGTGCGGCGACTTGCCTATCTTTATCGGATGCCAACTATAGAGCACCAACTGAAAGTTGGCATGAACTGGATTACTCGACCATTAACTGATCTGCTGTCTGGAACATAAAGGTTAGTAAACAGCACAAGAAAATGTCGCAGAGTCTACCAAAAACTCTTATTATTTGTTAAACTTAAATTATGGTAACACCGACAGGGATTATTATGTAACTTAAATTAAAGCCGAAAACCAAGGGTTTAGTAGTTGCACTTAGATCCCGGTGTTAGACTTTTTTGACATTTTTATGGCGCTCGCGGGATATTCCGTCAGAGAAGCGCGGAGATACCCCCTGGATGCTATTGCATCTTGCATTGGCGAGCCAGAATTTGCCTTTGGTAGGTTTTGGTAGCTAAAAAGTATCGGCATACATACAGGAAAATGGAAAATTGAAATTAAATGAACAATTAACCATTAACAATTAACCATTAACCATGGAAAAACCGCGAGTAATTTTTCTAGATGCTGTCGGTACACTATTTGGTGTTCAAGGGAGTGTAGGGGAAGTTTATAGTGCGATCGCTAATCAATTTGGGGTTACAGTACCTGCTTCAGCTTTGGACAAAGCCTTTGTCAAAGCCTTCGCCTCAGCAGAACCAGCGGTTTTTCCAGAAACAGATCCTGAAGAAATTCCCCAGCGAGAATTTGAATGGTGGTGGGTGATTGCCTCCCGCACCTTTGAACAAGTTGGTGTACTTGACCAGTTCACCGATTTCATTGATTTTTTTGACGAACTCTATGCCCACTTTGCCACTGGTCAACCTTGGTTAATTTATCCGGATGTTATCCCAGCTCTGAAAGCATGGCAGCATATTGGTATTGAGTTGGGTGTCGTATCAAATTTTGATTCCCGTCTCCATCTTGTCTTAAAAGCTCTAAAATTAGAAGAATTTTTCTCCTCCATCACAATTTCTACCCAAACTGGCTTTGCCAAGCCTGATCCACAGATTTTTGCTGCTGCTTTACAAAAACATCACTGTAGTGCTCAGGAGGCTTTTCATATTGGTGATAGTTTTAAAGAAGACTATCAAGGTGCTCAGGCAGCTGGCTTGAGAGCATTTTTGATCAAGCGCAAACCAATGACTTAACTTAAACGCGATGCTCCTAGGTCGCCGCTACGCGAACGCACCGATTGGTTTCCACACCAGTTTCTGCTTGATAGCTGTTGCTGTGGTATAGTGTGACTGCTTCTTTGAGGATATTGGCTGCTAACTATGAATTCTTGGTTCTGGGTAAAGGGTAACCAGTAACTCACTTTCTTTAACGGCTAACTCATCCAACCGCTGAGCTACCAGTACTCGCTCAAAATAGGTATCAGCCAGTACCCAGTAAATACCATAGTGACGAGCCTCAGATGCCATCAAGCTACGATAAAATTTTGCTAAAAATGGATCACAACAGTGAGTTGCTAGTAATCCCAAACGTTCGTGAGAACGAGCCTCGATCAGTCCAGCAACTAGTAAAGAATCCAACAACCGTTCTGGTTCGTTTCGGCGAATCTGAGCTTTCAATCCAGCTCCATAGGGTGGTGAAGAAAGGGGACCTAAGGGAATGCTACGTCTTTCTAGCCACTGGTTAACTTGCTCGAAATGTTCTAGTTCCTCACGGGCAATGACCGTCAGCTGACGCACAAGTTTACTGTAGGATGGGTAGCGAAACATTAAATTCAGTGCTACTCCAGCTGCTTTACGTTCACAATGGGAATGGTCGAGTAAAATAACATCAAGGTGCCCAAGGGCTTGCTCGATCCAAGCCTGGCTAGTAGGGTGTTTGAGGGTATTAATCAAAGGCAGACCAGAAGAAGACACAGTTTTTGTTCAAATCAAAGTAGTTGGCTTGTTCATTGCAGACAGGCTTTGGTATCGGTAGACGATACTATTAATTTTAACTGAATCGTGTCAATCCCCGTCTTGTTAAGGTGCAGGTGTAATCTCGTCAAAAAATTGGTTCAATACCCGCTTTTGTAGCAACAAGTTGGGTCTCAAACCCCGACTTACCCGTAGCCAATCCGGGTAGTTCATGATAAATTTACATAGACACTACGCATAGACACTTATAAGACAAGTTAAACTAGCTACTTGAGCCTATTCCTCAAACTATTACACTTAACGACTCTATTCAGGAATAGCAAATACCTTAAAAGGAAGACCACTCTGAAAGAATTGGTGCATATATCTATAAATAGGTATGAGGCTAATGGTATTAGGTATTAGGTACAACAAAAGCAGTTGATAGCCTCTGTGCTTGAGGAGGTGTGCTTCATAGGCTGGTCATAAACCGCAACCGCTTAGCCATTTAACCTAGAACTCTGATGCCTAAAGCCATTAACCTTAAATTTTATATGAAGGGGTCTACCTGATATTTAACGAAATTAGATTTGGATAAGTAAAGTAATGACACACCGTCGTATTGTTATCGGTGACGTTCATGGTCACTATAATTCTCTTATGGCCTTATTGGATGCGATCGCACCCACTAGTGACGACACCGTTTATTTTCTTGGAGACTTGATTGATCGAGGACCAATGAGTTCTCAGGTTGTCGAATTTGTCAAGCAAAACGCTCACCCCTGTTTATTAGGTAATCATGAGCTGATGTTACTAGAAATTATCGGTAACAATTTAGTACCTAACTCAACACGACAAGCCTGGCTCTATAGTGGTGGTGAAAGTACTATCAACAGCTATGGTGGAAAAGTCTGCCAAGATCACCTAGATTGGATCAAAACACTGCCAACCTACATTGATTTAGGAGATACCTGGCTAGTTCATGCCGGGGTTAATCCTCGCATGACCATTGAGGAGCAAACCGTTGAGCAATTTTGTTGGATTCGGGATGAATTTCACAGTATGCGTGAACCTTACTTTCTCGACAAGCTGATCATCACGGGTCACACCATGACTTTCACCTTACCAGGAGTGGCTCCCGGTACCATAGCCCAAGGTTGTGGTTGGCTAGATATAGACACTGGTGCTTATCATCCGAAAAGTGGTTGGATGACAGGTCTAGACATTACCAATAATCTTGTTTATCAAGTTAACGTCTTTCGGGGTGATGTTCGCCAATTCCCCTTGGAAGAAGCCGTGACCAAGATAGAACCTAGTAAAATATGCCGACGTCAAGTATTGAGTACCTCGTGAAGGTGATATAGGTTAACAAAAAGACTATTGATCAAGCTTTCTGCTCTTGAGCTAGCTGTGCTTATCTGAGCACTCGCCCTCGACGACCTGTTGTCCTTTTGAGGGCAGCTTTTTTCTGGTTGCGGACTACACGAGTTTTGTTTTTGTAAGCCCGATTGTTTAATCCATCACCAACATAAGCACTATTTGAATCGATAGACTGCTCCAAGGAATCAATTCGGTCTGCTGTTGACGGATGAGTACTCAAAAACCCTGGAATAGAGCCTCTTTGCTTGAGGAGTTTTTTCATAAAGTCTACTGATCCTATCGGAGCATAGCCTGCTTGTTTTAAGTTCTTGATACCTAGTTCATCAGCTTCAAATTCATGCTGACGACTGTTGGGACGACGTAGTGCGAATTCCACGCCCAGATTAACCATCGTGCTGCTATCAACTCCAGCCGCTTCTGCTAAACCTCTAGCGATCGCGGCTTGCCTAATTTGCTGGATACTATGACGAGCTACAATATGACCAATCTCATGAGCTATCACACTTGCCAGTTGAGCTTCATTGTCTGCTGCTGCGATTAAACCCGTGTTAATATAAACAAATCCTCCCATAGTAGCAAAAGCATTAATATTAGCATCATCGACCACCTGGAATGTATAGTTAATATTTGGGCGTTCGCTGCTTTTAGCTAGTCGCTGACCAATTTGATCAACATAGCGATTAATTTCCCGATTGCGATAGAGCTTAAATTGCTTGCTAACAAGTTGCTGATTAATTTGCTGACCAATTTGGACTTCCTGTTGATCAGACATATTAGATAACTGGATAATCTGAATACCACGCAATAGCAGCTCTAACCAGGGAACCCCTTGGGCAACCTGAGCTGTTCCCACCACCAGACTCAGGGATAGAAGCATGCTGATTAACGGATACAACAAACGACGTCGATAACGGGAGTAAATCGATAATATATTGCTTAACATAGCAAAATTATGAATTATTAAATCCAAAAGAGATTATTTTAGCTATTTGTTGCTAAAAAGGGTTTGCAGCCATGACTTGCTGTAGACAAGCCTTGTCTTTAGCATCATAAGTCAACTCTCTACTAGGAGTTGTCTGCCATAATTACTAACCAGTAAAATTCCTCGTTATGGTTGAACCCCAAATAGGGTAATATGTTCCACAGACGAACCTGGTGTTTGTTATTCTCACTCACCAGTTATGGATAACTCGTATTATAGGTATTAGTTATGAGGTATTAGGTACATCAAAAGCAGTTAACAGCCGATTTGCTTTAAGAATAGCCCTTGATAACTAGGTTAGAAACCCCTTAGCCATTCAACCTAGAGCCAGCGAACCTTAAGGAGTTATCTTTAACACTATACAATTTTCGCAAAAACACCTAAGCAAGTTTATGGCTATTGTAGATTCTAAAGGACGTTTGTTTGGCAAGGTGAGCATTATCGACTTCGGTGCTGCCTTGGTGATTTTGTTGGTAGTTGTAGGAATTTTCTTCTTTCCTGGTGAGTCTGGTTCCGTTGCCCAACTCAATAGCACCAAACCAGTAGAAGTAGATATCATTGTCCGGGGGTTAAGCTTGCTTGAACCAGATGTGTTGGTCAATCAGTTGGAGGAGACCAAGAAGACTAATATTGTGATTCGTAAGCAACCCTATGGTCAGGTTGACGTCAAATCTGTCAAAATTCTGCGTAGAAGTGTCCTGGTGCCACAACCAGATGGCTCTATCAAAGAACTACCAGATCCCAGACCTAGCTTTTATGGGATTAATATGTTACTGACCTTAGGTGGTAAAGCAACAATCACCAAAGATGGAGTAGTGTTGGGCAATAGCAAGATTAAAATTGGTACCCCGGTAGAGTTAGAAGGTAGAGATTATAACTTCAACGCCAGTGTGATTAATGTCAGAGTAGAATAATCACGAGTGATGGGGTCAATTGAACTAAGAATTTATACCATAGACCCCACACGCTTCGCACCCGCAAGGGAGGTCTTGAGTTCATTTAGTATCAGCTTTTTCCACCGAAGCATCATTGATTCCCAGGGTAAGCCTTAGAGGTTTCCGGTAAGGATAGGCTCTAGCAACTTGCCGGTAAACGTCATAGTTAGTAGGTAGTGTAACTGTCTGTGCCCCCTCTTTATAGGTGATATTGTATTTAACTGTACGCAACAGCTCTGGCTTGCTAGGCTTATGATGAAGTGGCTGACGCTGTTCTACTTCATCAATGGTTGGTTTTGGTGGGACAACTGGCCACCATAAGCCCTTGTCATCAGGTCCTGTTACAGCACCTTCTGGTTTCTCACCATTGCGGTTGACTACGGACTTGGAAGCAAACTCCTCAACATCGGGATCTCTATCAGTTGTTGAATTAATAGAATACTCAACTCGCCAGGTTAAGGTGGTCAGTGCTGTAGCTTCATACTCAGTAATAATCACAGTGTTACAACTGCTAAGCACTACTGCTACACAAAAGCCGATCAACATCAAGATAATCTGGCGACGCCGCAAAATGCGATCAAGTAGGACATGGAAACTAGTCAAATTCACTCCACCCCATCCAAACTTACGACTAAATGCAATTTGCTCCCCTCTACCCTATTCTGTACCAAATTATCAAACCTGCCTTTCCCAATTGCCTGTGGTCAGGAGCAAGGGATTCACCTGCGATCGCACTGACCTTCGATGATGGACCCCATCCACACTACACTCCCAAGTTACTGCAAGTCTTAGACCGCTACCAAGTCAGAGCCAGTTTTTTCTGGTTGGGTGTTTGCGTAAACCAAGCCCCCAGTGTCGCCAGAGAAGTTTACCAACAAGGTCACTGGTTAGGACTTCATGGATATTACCATCAGTCTTTTCCCTTTTTAAAACGGGATGCCCTTCAGCAGAGTTTGCTCCTTACCCAAGACGCGATCGCTAAAGCTTGTCAGATTCACCCAGACAAGGTACAAGACGTTCGTCCCCCTAACGGATTATTTACGCCCCGAACCTTGAATATACTGCACCAGTGGAACTATAGATCAGTAATGTGGAGTGTTGTTCCAGAAGACTGGAAACGTCCTGGTGTCAGTATAATCGTGGAGAGAGTCCTAAAGCAGGTTCAAAACGGTTCCCTGATCGTCCTACATGATGGTTATTATGGAGGACAAGATGTGGTTGAAACTACGGCTGAGTTAATTCCTCAGCTATTGAACCAAGGTTACAAATTTGTTAGCATTGACCAGCTATGGCAGGAAAATTAGTAGTTTTGTTAATTGACTTACGGTGTTCTCACTCACTGCACCGTAAACTCCTATAACAACTGCTTTGCTAGACGCAACCGGTTTTCCATCTCATTACTCCTGTAGTGAAGTGAACTACTTGATCCAATTACCTCCTCTATATACTTCATATAGAGTAGACTATCCAGTTTAACGCTATATGTAGTGCTCAGCTAATCTGATCAATTTTAAAAACAATGAGCAAACTGTAAAAATTAAAATTAGAAATTAAAATAATGATCAACCGAAAGCTCCATCGGACTAGGAGACTTGCTTCCCCTACGCAATGTTCCTATCGTCTTTCTCTGGAGTATTTCCGATGCCCTGGTTCACCATTCCCTTACGGAGGAATACCGAATTAGGAGCTGGTTAAATAAACTTACTTGGCAGTACTTTCACTTAGCGTGTTACTACATTGGCTAGGGTTATGTGTTACAAGAGTAATGCAAAATAATCATTACCTAGAGCCAGAGCTTGTCAATGGTTATCATACAGGACAAGTTAATTAACCTAGTGAAGTCCAACTGTTGGGTTTTATAGAACATTAGTACTAAAATAGTGACTATATTATAGGCATAAGGGAAAGTGGGTAATGATTGCTACACTTTCTCAAAGCTTTTGACTAGATAAATAAGCTAAATTTTTCAGATAAACACTAGAGCAAAATTTTGTAAATAAGGCTACAATCAAAAAGTCTTCCCAAAATTCAGTATTAACACTTAAATGGATAGTAGATTCACTGCAAGTTAAGTCCAAGGAAATAGAGTCGATCTAATTCCTACCGCTGAAGCGATTGACCCACCATAGGGTGCAACAAACAAGGTTCTCACTGACTAAGCTATCTTAAGTAGATCAACGGACATCATCTACTGGTCTGAAACTGAAGGAGCATGAGGAAAAAACATGACCCAGGCAAATGAATTACTCGCAACAATCGCTCAACCTCAGAGCGATTTAGAAGTCTTGATTGAGGATGACGTGAACCGAGATGATTTGGTGGACGCTCAACCGGATGAGGAAAATACTAAGCCTGGTAAGGGGCGATCTAACCGTCGCCGAACCCAAAGCAAAAAGAAGCACTATACAGAAGATTCAATTCGCCTCTATTTGCAGGAAATTGGCAGGATTCGTCTACTCAGAGCTGATGAAGAAATTGAATTAGCCCGTAAAATTGCTGATTTGTTGGAATTAGAACGAGTGCGGGAGCGCTTGTCTGAACAGTTAGAGCGGGAACCTGGAGATCGGGAATGGGCAACAGAGGTCGATATGGAGCTGCCAGCTTTCCGTTACCGCTTACACGTCGGTCGGCGGGCTAAGGAAAAAATGGTGCAGTCTAACCTCCGTTTGGTGGTTTCCATCGCCAAAAAATATATGAATCGAGGACTCTCATTCCAAGACTTGATTCAAGAAGGTTCTCTAGGTTTAATCCGGGCTGCGGAAAAATTTGACCACGAAAAAGGCTACAAGTTTTCCACCTATGCTACCTGGTGGATTCGTCAAGCTATTACTCGTGCCATTGCTGACCAGTCCCGGACTATCCGCTTACCCGTTCACCTTTATGAAACCATCTCGCGGATCAAGAAAACCACTAAACTCCTTTCTCAAGAAATGGGTCGCAAGCCCACAGAAGAGGAAATTGCAGATCGGATGGAAATGACCATCGAGAAGTTGCGATTCATTGCCAAATCAGCCCAACTTCCCATCTCCTTAGAAACACCTATTGGTAAAGAAGAAGACTCCCGCTTGGGAGACTTTATTGAAGCCGATGGTGAAACCCCAGAAGATCAGGTTTCCAAAAATCTACTCCGGGAAGACCTAGAAAGTGTCCTTGATACCCTGAGTCCCCGGGAACGTGACGTACTGCGTCTACGCTATGGATTAGATGATGGACGGATGAAGACTTTGGAAGAAATCGGCCAAATCTTCAACGTGACGCGGGAACGGATTCGGCAAATTGAAGCCAAAGCTCTTCGCAAACTACGCCATCCAAATCGCAATAGCATTCTCAAGGAATATATCCGATAGAAAACCCTGCTGCTTGATAGCAATCAGGGTTTTCTGTTATCGTTGCATCTAGTGGGTGGGGAATAGGGATTCATATGAAGTCTGGTTAATCACATATAATAAGGTTGGTGCCATGCATGTTAATTGTAAATTGACTCCTAACAATTTTTAATTTTCAATTTTCAATTGGCTATCAACCAAACATCATAAGTATTCAAACAGACATTATATCACATTCCTTACCCCAATTCCTATCCAGAAATTAGTTCCGGTGCGCTTGACCTTTGAAGAATTAAATTACGGGGTCGCACCGTTTTCATATTTTAGCTGACACTCCGTAGGAAAAACTATGGAATCAGCTAAAAACACATAAGAAAGCTGGAGTTCAACACTAGAACTCCAGCTATTTATTGAGATTGACAAATTTAACTAACTATTGGGAACTACATTAAGCCCAAGAAGTGTAGTACACCTTGACCAGTAATATATTCTGTGACTAAAGCAGCGATGAAGCCGATCATAGCTAGACGACCATTTAAGTTTTCTGCTTTAGGGGTGAAACCGAACTTGGCTTCGTTAGACTCTTGATTGGACATGGTTCTTTGCTCCGCTAATTTACTCTGTGTAGCCCGTTTATATTAAAAAATGTAACAAATTATTGGCTAAATGTCAATTATCTGCATAGGCAAGCGGGATGAATTGTGTATAAAGTCTTAGTTCATCAATGATGTAAACTTATGTGAAGCATAATTTCCTGTTTTCATCATGATCTCTCGTCGCGCATTTCTCAGCAGTCTGTTGGCTAGCTTTATCGTTTTGCTAGCTTGGATAAATTTTCCCAACCCTGCCCATGCTCTCGGTGGCAAACAACCTCCTCTCAATAAACCCGCACCCGAGTTCACCTTACCAACCAATACTGGTAAGGGTAAGGTGTCCCTGTCCGATTATCAGGGTAAATGGGTCGTACTCTATTTCTACCCCAAAGACTTTACTAGTGGTTGCACCTTGGAAGCTAACAGATTTCAGCAAGATTTGCCCAAATATATGGAGAGAAATGCGCAGATCCTAGGGGTGAGCGTGGATGATGTCGATTCTCACGCGGAGTTTTGTGACTCAGAGGGTTTACATTTCCCACTTTTAGCTGACACCGATGGCTCTGTCAGCAAGGCTTATGGTTCTTGGTTAGGTATTATGTCCCTACGCCATACCTATATCATTGATCCAGAAGGCATTCTACGGGAAATATTCCTTGGTGTGATACCAGCAATTCATAGCCAGGAAGTACTGGCTCGTCTGGATGAGTTAATGTCTACTTCTTTCTGAGTTGATTTCCCACGTACGATTAAGCTTTAACAAGATTTATGCCCTGAGGAGGTCTAATCTCTGGTGTAATATCTCTGGTCTAATTTATATAGATAGAGTTTAACCAAATCAACTCATTTCTAGATATAGCTGTACATATAGCTTGAGTGCCTAAGTCCTATTTAAGCATCCTTGAAGGAGGCTACTGAAAGTAGGCTGAGTACTGAAGCCGGATCATCAACAGTAGGGCTGGTTAGCTGAACATTGTCAATGATGAGTCCAGACTGAGTTTGATTACTCAATTCATTCACAACACCAAAGCCTAGGCTGTAGGTTCCAGCAGTAGTGAAGGTATGAGTAAATGCTTTAAATCCGGTTTGGTTGTAAAAGTTGTTCGGTGCTTGACTAAAGACCCCTAGGATTGGGTTAGCTAGTTCATAGACAATTTGGGACTTGGGAGAACTAAGGCAGAAGAAAGCGAAGTCGGCAACAATAGCCTCATCTCCCACGTCTTCATTGGTGAAAAAATTCCAATCAAAGGTTAAGCTATCACCAACACCAGGGGTAATCATTTGTTGGATAGCAGCACCTCTGACTACCTTGCTAGAAGTACCACATATGCCAACGGTGTCTAAAATTTTCTGGGCAATACAATCGAGAGTTCCTGTGGACAGGTATAAAAACTCCTCTAGTTTAGAGGCTGATGGGGCTTTTGGCTGGCCTGTTCTGGTGACTTCCTTATTGCTAGTTCTTAGTAAAAGCTGCTTTTCTCCCTCTGTTGGAGTAATGCCAAAACTAGCTCTTTTGATCCCACCTGGTCCTAACTTTTGCCAGCCTTTAAGTCCTTCTTCAAAGCCACCATTAACTAGTTTAACTGGTTGCTCAGCACTAGAAAAACTAGACGAGTCAACCAGATAGTTGATGTCTTTTCTTAAAGTGGACTGTTTTGGCATTTGAGACGTGGACATAAAATTAATTTTTCTAGAACGCTAAAGGTTGAAACGACGATGATTCCAGAAAAATCAGAGGCAATCTTAACTTTTGACATGAGCACCAACCGTATGAACACCCTGATTAATCTGATCAGTTTGATGATCGTCTAATGACTAATGAACGTATTGTGTAAATTTTTACACGGTTGTTTCCTTAAAAGTCAATGTATCTAGGTAATCTTTACAAGATATTTATATTTGGATATTTATTCATTAAGTTTCCGAGAAGAAACGATTAACTATAACCTTGAAAAATTAAAATTATAGTTTTGATTTGTCACTAAGCTTCCAATGTCAATATTTTGTCAAGGAATCTGTTCAATTCAGGTTAATTCCTTACTGTTCCAAAATCAGAGCAAAAGGAACAGCAAAGATTGTTCAGCTTTTTTAAAGTTTTCCTATTTATTTTTTATAGTTAAAGTTTCGCTCAAGTTGCTTCAAGATTTTATACATTTCTGGAAGCCGATTGTAGATGGCAGATATTTTTAGCCAGAGTTTGTTGGAAATAGCAGGATAGCCAGACACTACACTTCCGGGTTCTACATCTTTGTGGATTCCGGATTTAGCGGTCACAATTGCTCCATCCCCAACTTTCACTTGATTCGCAATTCCTACCTGACCCGCCAGCAGCACTTGATTACCCACTTTGACTCCTCCAGATAATCCGACTTGGGCTGCCAAGGCACAGTTTTGTCCCACCTCGGAGCCGTGACCAATATGTACCAAATTATCTAATTTAGTGTTGCGTCCAATCCGAGTTTCCCCAACCGCTGGACGGTCAATAGTGCTGTTACAGCCAACTTCCACCCCATCTTCTAAGACCGTGTAGCCAGACTGTTGCATTTTATACCACCCTTGGGGGGTTGGAACAAAGCCAAACCCTTCAGCACCAATGACTGCACCACTATGAATCACACAATCGTTACCAATGTGGCTCCGTTCATGAATAGTGCAGTTGGCATGTAAGACAGTGCGATCGCCTATGTCTACTTCAGGATATATTACTACATTAGGATGGATACAAACCTGATTGCCAATCTTTACCCCTGCTAAAATTACGACGTTGGGTCCAATATAGACATCATTTCCTAACTGAGCATCTGGGTCAATCACTGCACTGGGGTGGATGACTGGTTCTGGTTGAAAAGGTTGATAGAAACATGCGATCGCATGAGCAAATAGTAATCTCGGTTCAGATGTCCCTACCCAAGCAATACCTCTTTCTGTCGCTTTTGCCTGTAATGCTTCATCCAGAGACAAAATTAAGGCACTCGCCTGGGTTTTTTCTACCATGTGGGCAAACTTGGGTCCCTCAATATAACTGAGAGTGCCTGGGGTGGCTTTATCGATGGGAGCAACTCCGGTAATTTCAGGGTTAAGCTCTGTATCGCTATTCAGGCTATGGCACAAAGACGCTGTATTACCCAGGTGTTCTATTAAAAGACTAAATTTCATGGCTCAGCAATGGGTGGGTGTGGAATTTGACCAAAATTTTGGGTTTCAAGCCTGGCCTTGGCCAAAAGGCCACGCGGGGCGCGTTTGGCCACGCTACGCTAACGCCCATAAGCGGGGGACTTTTAGTGTATAATATGTTTAAGTGTGTAGAAAGCGCACAGGCAGGATTCGTCGGTACTGCCCTATTTAATAACGAGCGTAATGCGCATGCTAGTACACGAAGCGCGAAAAACCTCGCCGGTGCGCTTGACCTATTAAGAATTAAATTCGCCACGGGTCGCACCGCTAAAACGCATGGATCTGCCACGGATACCGAACACCAGTAAAATACAGTTTCGTGCATATTTTTAGCTGTCCGGCAAAAGAAGCCCCACACCTAATGCATAGCATTAGGTGTGGGGCTTCTTTTGCACAGGGTATTATAAAATTGCTATAATATATTTACTGATAAACAAAGCCGTTCGCGAAGCGTGGCCAAAGGCCTTAAATGCTGGGCAAGTCAGACACCTACGTTCCTTAAAAATAGAACTTATTGTATTGTTCCGGCGCGGAGGGGCATCCCGGAGACGAAACCTGATCAGAGCGATGCAGTCGGCCAAAGGGGGTTTCCCCCATGAGCGACTGCATCAAGACAGGGTCGCCTTAATCATAAAGTTTTAACCAAAGGTGCGCTTTCCGTTGGCGAATTAAATTCGCCACGGGTCGCACCTCTTTTATGCATAGCCGACTAACCATAAAGGCGACCCTCTTTAAGCGGTAACTTCTGACCGTGTCGTTAATAAAGCAAGCCTACGTATCCGTTCGCGCAGCGTCGGCGAAAGCCGATACCGTTGGGTGGAGTTGGC
>NZ_JAAHHZ010000127.1:0-17545 GCF_010672005.1 Moorena sp. SIO4A5
ATACACTGGAGCATGCCGAAAGGCCGGTCAAAAGACTGAGTTTACCCAGGAGCTGGGTGAGGTGAAAGTCTCACGCCCAGTTCTGAAGCGGAGGTGCTCCCCTTAATAGGGGACATCGACCGTAACTGGTGCAAGGAATCAGTCATAAGTATTGTCAATTTATTCACAGAAAGGATGGTTATGCCTATACGATTTAGACCCTGTCCTCCCTTTCCTGAGTGCCTGTCACCTGGGGAAACCCCAGGTGTTTATATGGCACGTCTCACCGCGCTTTTCAAAGATTATAGCTGGAGACGACCGGGAGGCGGACAGATGAAGTGTGGAGGATGAATTATGAAAATTTATCCTTCATCCTTCATCCTTTGAGATTACCAGCGTGCCTGGGAACCAGACCAAATGTGTTCTACTGATTCACCATAAACCATAGGTTCATCCTCAAAGGTAAGAGCAGTGTAACCATTGGGTTCAACAGACCACATTGGCCAATACTCATTGCCCAACTCACCAGCCTGAAATAGCACTTGATCTGGATTAGCTTGACTCCAGCCTAGCAACAGTGCGTTAGTATAATGGATGCGCTCAGGAGCCAAGGTGGTCACCGTATTTTGGTTCCGATCCCAAATTACTGCGTAATCAGAACCATCTGAGCTATTAAAAAAACCTTCAAATTGCCGCCCTAGAAGGCGATCGCTTGATTCTGTCCAAGACACGGGAATCAGAATAGCGATTGCGCCGCTTAATTTATCATCATTATGATGGTTAGCTAAGGGAGAAGATGCAGTGATGATGCGCAAATGTCCAGTCTGCAAATTTTCTATAAACATCACACTACTGATGCGGCTGCGGTATAGTTCCGGCTGTCCTTGTAGTTGAATGCGACTATAGGCAGCATACTTGCCATCAGGAGACACTAGTGATTGGCTGCGATAGTACCTAAACCCAAAACTCTGATTAGCAACCAGTTCAGCATGGGTTTCCAAGACCCAATTCCAAGGAATAGGATAAGGGCTATTGAGTGGGTCACTCTGAACGTATGGTTCGGTTAGATCAGGTTTGATAGCTTCTGTTACTTCCCTTAAAGGCTGGGAAGATAGCACCGATGATTGACTGGCTACTAAGGATTCATTAGCCTTGGCTTTCTCGGCATATAGGCTAGATGTTATCAACATCAAAGTTGCTAACAACAGTCCTAGTGGTTGATTTTTAAGCCATCCTGCTAAACTCAATTGCCTTTTCAACATTGATTGGTTTTTCAGTTACTAATTAGCGTTTCTAGTTAGAGGAGCAACCCCAAGAAACTAGAATATAGTTCCTTAAATTTAAATTTAAAAGGTTAAAAAGTGATCAACTACCCCGTCCGACCCTGAATTACGAACCGGGTTTCTTACACTTCGACTCAGTCAGTTGGCTAAACCCTCCACTATCAAGCTACCGAAGGCAGACAAAGAAAATAAGCCAGGGAAAAATAAAAAATTAACACTCTTTCCTTCCCCTAAGAGGTCTTGGCTGAAGTGGGTAGCCCTCACACAAAAGTTGTCAGGCTTGACATTGGAATTAACTGGTTGGTTTGGAGGTTTTAGTGTTATGATAGCCATTTGGAATTCAACCTTGTTTTTTTGAATTCTTCTATAATGTTAAATACCCGCGTTTGACCCCTAACGGAGTACAATTGGAGCATCCTGCCTCATTATGTTGAAGGAGATCTAACAAAATTCGGTGTGACTCAACCCGCTACTTCCAACACCAATACCAGACCTGAAACCTCAATAAGTATACTGAACTGCCTACTAATCTTAATTTTCAGGCTACTACTGCTAGGCGTAGGGAGTGGCTTGGCCGTGATATTTGGCATTGTTGTTGCCAATGCTTACCCTAACCCGAATCCAGAAAAACCCCTGATCTTAAAATTACTGGAGCATCTGGATAACAAGCGAGAATCAACGTTTCTCAATTTTAGTTCAATTCGGGAACCAACGGAAGCCAATCCACTAAAACAATTGACACCGGTTCAAAGAGTCCAGGTCAAAGCTCAGCTAAGTGATTTAGACAAGCGACTGAAGAGATTGAGTGAGGACGTGACAATGTTGGAAACTCAATTGGGAACCTCGGGAGGGAATGAATCTGTTGAAAGGCGCATCCAAGGGATCACTTTGCTTCTGAAGGAACCATCGACTTCAAGTAGCAATGCTGCATTAGTTGGTAATAGCAATGGTAATCGACTAGCTGCCTCGGCTGCCGATAAGTTGAAAGTCACATTGCCCAGTGATATTTTATTTCAGGAAAGTAAAAGTACGTTACGTCCAGAAGCAGGTTTGATCCTAGACAAAATTGTCACAGATTTGCAAGCCTATCCCAGTAGTACAATCCGGATTGCTATCCACACCGACAACCCCCGCGAAGCCAAAGAGAATCGAAACCTTTCATTTAAGCGTGCCAAAGCAGTTCAGCAGTATCTTAGTAGCGCTTTAGACGATCCATACCGTTGGCTGATTATTGGCTACGGAGAAACTCGTCCTCTGGTAGCTAATGATACTGAGGTTAATCAGCAACGCAATCGTAGGGTGGAAATTGCTGTGGATTAGTCATTAGTTATAAGGTTAGAAGGTTATTTGGTTGAAAGTTATTTGGTTGTTTCCCTTGGGCGTCCCTTGTAGGGTAGGTTGAAGATTAGAGCCTTAACAACTCAAATCTGGATGTATAACCAGCTAACCTTCAACCAGCTAACCTTCAACCAGCTAACCTTCAACCAGCTAACCTTCAACCAGCTAACCTTCAACCAGCTAACCTTCAACCAGCTAACCTTCAACCAGCTAACCTTCAACCAGCTAACCTTGGCCTATTGGCCACGCTACGCGAACAACCCATTAGTTATTGGTAATTTCTAGATGCGAGTTGTATTCTTTGGTACTCCCCAATTTGCTCTACCTTGTTTGGAAGGTTTGTTGAACCATCCTGAATTTGAGGTGGTGGGTGTGGTGACTCAGCCGGATAAGCGTCGAGGACGTGGTAACCAGCTGATTCCTTCCCCAGTGAAATCAATAGCATTAGCACATAAACTACCAGTTTGGCAACCGCAGCGCCTGAAAAAGCATAGGGAAACCCTAACTCAGCTAAGGCAGGTAAAGGCTGATGTTTTTGTGGTGGTTGCCTATGGGCAGATTCTCTCCCAAGAGATTCTGGATATGCCTACGGTAGGTTGTATCAATGTACATGGCTCAATTTTGCCTAAGTATAGGGGAGCAGCTCCGATCCAGTGGTGTCTTTATAATGGTGAAGCCCAAACGGGCATCACAACGATGTTGATGGATGCTGGCATGGATACTGGAGCAATGCTCTTGAAAGCGTATACACCAATCAGACTATTGGATACTGCCGAACATTTGGCACAAACTCTGAGTAATTTGGGAGCTGATTTGTTGATTGAAACTCTCCTGAAGCGAGAGTTACAGCAAATCCAACCAATTCCTCAAGATGACTCTGAGGCTACCTATGCACCACTGATTCAAAAGTCAGATTATTGCCTAGATTGGTCACGGTCTAACTTGGAGTTACACAATCAGATCCGGGGATTTTTCCCGAACTGCGTCACCTCATTTCGGGGTAAATCTCTGAAAATCAGTGCCACTGTTCCCTTAGATTCGGCTTACTTATCCGAGTTGCCTTCACAGTTAAAAATGCGATCGCAGGAGTGGTCTACTCTTGATGTTGGTTCAGGTCGTCCTGGAGAAGTTGTCAAGATTGCGAAGGGAATCGGTCCAATTATTCAAACTGGAAAGGGAGTGTTGTTGTTGCAGCAAGTGCAACTAGCTGGCAAACGTGCTCAATCGGCTTGGGATTTTGCCAATGGTATGCGTTTAGAAGTAGGAGAAGTTCTAGGTAATGGTTAGTTAGTTAGTTGCGGTTTTCAAGGGTTCGTAAAAGCGGCAAGAATCACATGGTCCGTCTGGATTGACTGCACAACGAATCAATTCAGAGTGAGCATTGAAATAACAGCTGGCATCCCCAATCACCCAACGCCCCTGGAGCAGGCTTTTTTCACTAGGGTGTCCAGAAGACTGCACATACAGAGCAATTTTATGCAAACGATAGCGCCCTGACTTAAGACAGTAGCGGTGGCGGCGCTCTAAAACTGTGTAGGTTTTACCTTTAAAGTCGAGATAGTTACCGGGTTGAGGTATCCAATCCAGTTGAACATTGCCAATGGTCTGAGGTGGGTGGGTCAAAATTAACTCTGTCGGTAGAGAATCAGGCTCCATAGTGCTTATTGTCATTCACGCTACAGTTGAATGGTATCGCAGGCTGTGGGCTGACTATCTAGCCCAACAGAATTCTACATAGAATTGTCCGGTTAAGTACAACACACTGGCGCTCTTCTTGAAGACTGGATTGATCAACGAAGTGATTAACCGGAGTTGATATTACCCATATTGGGTAATTATTGGTCATTGAGCAAAAAATGTCTTAAATTCGTGATTGGGGTGCATAAAGTTGGGAATTTAGCAAGTTAATTCTGTAGTCAGCTTAAAAGACTGTCAGATTAAAAGACTATCGTTTCTGTTCTCTTCGTTCCATTAGCAGTTTCTACTTGTTTGCCCAAAACCCCATGACAGCAGTTAGTCCTGTGGTGTGAAATTCATCCAATGTTGAACCAAAAGCCGAGGCTACCAACCTTGTAACATCCTTGAGTTGCAATGTTGGTGGCTTGGGGGTAGAACTGGTGGAGTTGTTCATGGACCATGATCAATTCACCAACTGACATTGTCTGCCAAGGACTTGAAAAATTTTCCAGCTATACCCCCATCAAAAATGCATTTACAACAAAGAACAAAGTATGAACATCTCTGGTATTTTACCGAGGACTAACGCACTTGCTTGCCTCGACGGCTTTTTCAAGTCAGAAACCCATGGGCGTTTCGCCGACAACAAAGGAATGAAAATCTCTCTTCCCTATTCCCTATTCCCTATATTCAGATTAGCTTAATGCACTATATTCGTGTTTTAGATATATGAAGTTATTCTTTGGTCGCCGCTCATCTCCTGTTGTCGAGCCTACTCAGGAAAAAACTTCAGGTTTGGGAACATTCGGTGGGGTCTATACTCCGTCGATTCTCACCATCCTGGGGGTTATTATGTACCTGCGCTTTGGTTGGGTACTTGGTAATGTTGGTTTAGTGGGTACCCTCATCATTGTTACCCTCTCCACCAGTATTACCTTTTTGACGGCTCTGTCTATTTCTGCGATCGCAACTGACCGCATTGTTAGGGCTGGTGGTGCGTATTACATGATTAGCCGTTCCCTAGGAATTGAAACTGGCGGTGCCGTAGGAATTCCCCTTTACTTTGCCCAAGCTCTCTCAGTCGCCTTATACACTATTGGTTTTGCCGAGAGCGTAGTTCAGACCTTTCCCCAGCTCAACCAGCTTTATGTAGCGCTAATTACTACTATTTTAGTGGCAATACTGGCTTTGACTTCCGCTAGCCTCGCCATCCGCATTCAATACTTTATTATGGCTGCGATAGTGCTATCCCTGATTGCTCTATTCGTCGGTAACCATGATTACCCTTATGATGTAGCTAATATTGAGCTGTGGGTGACCTCCAAAGAATCCTTCTGGCGTGTCTTTGCTGTCTTCTTCCCTGCCGTGACCGGTATCATGGCTGGGGTGAATATGTCCGGTGATCTACGCAACCCGATCCGCGCCATTCCCATCGGTACTCTGGCAGCTGTAGGTACAGGATATGCCGTTTATATGATCGTACCAATTATTCTATCAATGCGGGTGGGGGGAGATGCCCTAATTGGCAATCCTCTGATTATGAGGCAAATGGCATTTTGGGGTCCGTCAATCCTACTCGGGGTATGGGGTGCTACTCTCAGCAGTGCCTTAGGGAGTATTCTAGGGGCTCCCCGGATTTTACAGGCACTAGCTAGAGATGGAGTATTACCCCGTTGGATGCGATTTCTAGGTACGGGTAGTGGACGAGATGATGAACCACGGATTGGCACCGCTGTAACCTTGGGAATAGCTACTGCTGCAGTTTGCCTTGGTAAATTAGATATCATTGCACCAGTGCTAAGTATGTTCTTTCTGACCACCTATCTGGTGTTGAATGTAGCAGCTGGCATTGAGGGCTTTTTGCAAAGTCCTTCGTTCCGACCCTCCTTTAAAGTTAACTGGTTTCTGTCACTGTTAGGGGCATTGGGTTGCCTGATCGTGATGTTTTTGATCAATGCCTTTGCCACAGTGGCAGCAGCTGTTATTGTCTTGGGGGTTTACCTTTGGCTACAGCAGCGGGAACTGCGCACGGCTTGGGGGGATGTACGCCGGGGGATTTGGATGGCACTGTTGCGCACTGGTATTTTTCAGATTAGTCATCACCCTGATCCGAAAAACTGGCGACCCCACATCTTGGTGCTTTCGGGAGCTCCCACTAAACGATGGTCTTTGATAGAGTTAGCCGATGCTCTGACCCATAATCGCGGTTTAGTGACCGTTTCGAGTATTTTACCCAGTAGTTCCCATAGTGTTGCTAAGCAGGCAAAGTTAGAACAAACCATCAGTGAGTATCTCGAACGGCGCAGTGTACAAGCTCTAGTGCGCTTGGTAACAGCACCGGATCCCTTTACCGGAGCCCGGCAACTGGTGGAAACTTACGGTATAGGACCACTAGTGCCCAATACAGTTTTACTCGGGGATAACGAAACCCTTAGCCGCCGCCAGCCTTACTGTCGCTTGATTACTCACATACACCAAGCAAAGCGTAATGTAGTGATTCTGCGGGAAAATCGGGAGCAGGGTTTCGGTAGTCGTCAACGGATTGATGTTTGGTGGGGCGGTAAGCAAGCCAATGGTAGCCTGATGTTGCTCCTCGCCTATCTATTGCGCAGCGACCTGAAGTGGCAAAATGCTGAGATTTACCTCAAGTTGGTGCTTCCTAATGAAATAGCAGCTCAAGCAGCACGGGCAAACCTAAGTAATTGGGTGAAACAGTTGCGGATGGGGGTTGTTTGTCAGGTGCTGGTTTCCGAAGGGCGTTCTTTTAATACTATTCTTCATGAGTCATCGGCTGATGCTGACTTAATCTTTATGGGTATGGCTACACCAGACGATAAGTTTACTCAATATTACGAAAGTTTACAGCTAAAAACTGCTGGTCTTCCTACCATTGTCTTTGTACTGGCTGCCCCTGGGTTTGCTTTCCATGAAGTTCTCAGTGAAGATTTGTAGTATACCAACAGCAATTTAAATTTGTTAATTGCCAATTGACTATTACGATCAAGTCCGATTAATCAGTTATCAAAGCGATGCAGCGCGGTCTTGGGGGTTTCCCCCATGAGCGACTGCATCAAGACATAGTCTTGGGATTTTTGGTAATGGGTAATAGGTAATTGGTAATCATCAACTACCAATTACCTATTAGCTATTACCTATTACCAGATACAAACGCTATACCATGAATTGGAAATGCTTAATTTTTTGGTGGCAGTTTAACAATACTTAGCCAGAAATTTTCAATTGACTTCAATACTTTTACAAACTGCTCTAATTCAAGGGGCTTAGTGACGTAGGCATTGGCGTTTAGCTTGTAGCTTGTGAGGATGTCCTGGTCAGAATCTGAGGAGGTGAGAATAATCACGGGAATCAGACTCAATTTTGGATCAGATTTGATCTGTGCTAACACTTCACGACCATCCATCACTGGTAGATTCAAATCCAGCAAAATTACGTCGGGACGGGGTGCCTTAGTATAAGGGGACTCTCGACGTAGAAATGCCATAGCTTCCTTACCATTGCTAAACGTCTGCAGATTGTTGCGGATATTGCTATTTTTCAAAGTAGCTTTGGTCAGGTCTACGTCACCATGATTGTCTTCCACTAGCAATATTTCAATCCGCTGAATAGCATTTCTATCATTCATAATTACTAAAAAATAGTTTTTTATGTTGAGATTAAATTAATCAAAAGACCTGGATTTTATACTTGATTTTTTATAAAATTAATACCACATATACTTATCGATATTCATTGGTTCGTTATCAGGTTTAATCGTTACTCATAATACCCTTCGTTATTATAGATTAACCATTACCAAATTTGAGAATTAATATGTGGATAATTTTGATAAAATTAATAAGTGCGAATATATTCAATATTTTTAATCCTAAATTAATAAGTATTGGTTCAAAAAAGCTTAGCTGATTAAGGATAAGATAAAAATGCTCTCCACTTAAAGACGGGAGAGTCGATGGTAAATGATAAACGGTGATGGCTATAAAATTGGTATAATTACCCATTAATCATTACCCATGACCTATTATCCTTTATCCGTAACGATAACCCTTTAAGGGATTAGCAGTTAAGCAGATAGTTGTCATCCTACCCTCCGGATTTTGGGCAAGTATTAAAACTATCTCTTGACTTTGGGTAATAATCTATCCATCAGTACCTATCAATGTATAAAAATTATGATGAAATTATAGATAGTATTTTTACGGATTTTTTTTTAGCTGTGCCAGAATCTAAGATGCTATTTAACCTCGAAGCCCCTTTTAAACCAACAGGGGACCAACCCCAAGCTATTTCCCAACTCACCACTTACCTCAAGGCTGGCAACCCTATCCAAACTCTACTGGGTGCTACGGGGACAGGTAAGACTTTCTCCGTGGCATCGGTAATTGAAAAAGTCGGCAAACCTACCCTAGTACTTGCCCACAACAAAACCTTGGCTGCCCAGTTATGTAACGAATTGCGGGGGTTTTTTCCCCATAACGCGGTGGAGTATTTCATTTCCTACTATGATTACTACCAGCCGGAAGCTTATATCCCGGTCACTGACACGTACATCGAGAAAACCGCTTCAATTAATGATGAAATTGATATGCTGAGGCACTCAGCTACGCGATCGCTTTTTGAACGGCGGGATGTAATTGTGGTGGCTTCCATTAGCTGTATCTATGGCTTGGGTATCCCCTCAGAATACTTAAAAGCCTCGATTCCTCTGCGGGTAAATACCGAAGTTGACCAACGCCAACTCTTACGGGATTTAGTCTCAGTACAGTATTCCCGGAATGATTTAGAATTGGGACGCGGACGGTTCCGGGTGAAGGGGGATGTATTAGAAATTGGTCCGGCTTATGAAGACCGAATTATTCGGGTAGAATTCTTCGGAGATGAAATTGATGCTATTCACTACGTTGACCCAGTTACCGGTGGAATTTTCCAAAGTGTAGAGGGCGTAAATATTTACCCTGCTCGTCACTTTGTTACTCCCGATGAACGGTTGGAAGAAGCTTGTAATGCTATTAAGGCAGAACTTGAGGAACGTTTGGCTCAATTGGAGCAAACTGGTAACTTGCTAGAAGCGCAACGGTTGGAACAGCGTACCCGCTATGATTTGGAAATGTTGCTCGAAATTGGTTACTGCAATGGTGTGGAAAACTATTCTCGTCACTTGGCTGGACGCCAGCTTGGGGAACCACCAGAGTGTTTGATTGATTATTTTCCCGAAGATTGGCTTTTGGTAGTGGATGAATCCCATGTTACGGTGCCGCAAATTCGGGGAATGTACAATGGCGATCGCGCTCGAAAGCAAGTGTTGATTGACCATGGCTTTCGCTTACCCAGTGCAGCAGATAATCGACCCCTGAAGGCAGAGGAATTCTGGGCAAAGGTGAATCAGTGTATTTTTGTCTCTGCTACTCCTGGGGATTGGGAGATGGAACAATCTCAAGGACGAGTCGTGGAACAGATCATTCGTCCTACCGGAGTGCTTGACCCAGAAATCTTTGTTCGTCCTACAGCAGGTCAAGTCGATGATTTGTTGGCTGAGATTAAGCAGCGGGTGGATTGTCAGGAAAGGGTGCTGATAACAACCTTAACCAAGCGCATGGCTGAGGATTTGACAGACTATCTGCAAGAACGGGATATTCGAGTAAGCTACTTACACTCGGATATTAACTCTATTGAACGGATTGAAATCTTGCAGGCGTTGCGCCAGGGTGAATTTGATGTGTTGGTTGGAGTTAACTTGTTGCGAGAAGGGTTGGATTTGCCAGAAGTCTCTCTGGTAGCAATTTTGGATGCCGATAAGGAAGGGTTCCTCAGGGCAGAGCGATCGCTTATTCAAACTATAGGCAGAGCAGCACGTCATGTCCGAGGGCAAGCCATTATGTATGCTGATACCTTTACAAAAAGCATGAGAAAAGCGATTGATGAGACTAATCGCCGTCGTAAGATTCAAATTGAGTATAATATCAAAAATAACATTATACCACAGCCGATTCGCAAAACCGCAAACAACCCGATTTTGACATTTTTGGATGTCTCCCGACGGTTGAATTCCCAACAGTTGGAAGCGGTGTTTGAACAGGTGGATGATGTACCTTTGGAGAAGATTCCGGAGTTGATTAATCAGTTAGAAGAACAGATGAAGGAAGCAGCAAAGACCTTGGAATTTGAAACGGCAGCCAAGTTACGCGATCGCATTAACCAGCTGCGGGATAAACTGCTAGGTAATCGAACTTAACTAAGAGTTTTTACACTAACAGGAGTTGGAGGAATTATTGGTTTAGGGCTATTGAGGCAAGCAGACACGCCCTAGAGTATGTGTTTAAAGTAAATTATATATAGTTTAATATGTAAAGTCAAGTATGTAAAGTTTTGTGACAAAAACCAACAATCTGCATAAAAGGGAGGCATTAGCCCTGATAAATACATAGTTTAAAGGAAACTGAGATGATCGATATTTCTCTAAAATTAAATAAAGTGTCCTCATCCCAAGGGGGATTTCTCCGAAAGAATGAAGCTGTAGAGCTTTGATACCAAATCCGCTCTAGTAACCCCCTGTTCAATCTAGGTCTACTTTCTTGAAAAGGGTGTATTCGACCCAGATTCTCGATGAATTCCATAACTTATGAGACTAACATTGAGCTGTCTTAACCTGTTGAGCCAGATCATGGGTAAGGGAAGATCAGCAGCAACTAAGTTTTTCCTGCTTGTTTGTTCTTCAACCTATTTGAGCTGTTGCCCGTTGCCAACCCCTGTGCAGGCGCAACCGATAGTTGAAGCCAACGATGGTACTGGTACTGTTGTCAACCCTGAGGGTAACCAATTCAACATTGATGGCGGTAAGCTGTCGGGAGATGGTGCGAATCTCTTTCACAGCTTCCAGAAATTTGGTCTGAGTGAAGGTCAGATTGCCATCTTTCTCTCTCATCCTAATATCCAAAATATCCTAGGGCGAGTGACTGGTGGTGATGCTTCTGTAATTAATGGCTTAATCCAGGTTACAGGGGGTAATTCCAATTTATTCCTGATCAACCCCGCTGGGATTGTCTTTGGTGCTGGTGCCAGCATCGATCTACCTGCTTCTTTTACCGCCACCACTGCTACTGGTATTGGTTTTGATGGCGGCTGGTTTAACGCCATTGGTAGCAATGACTATGCTTCCTTGGTAGGCAAGCCCAATACTTTTGATTTTGCTGTTTCCCAACCAGGTGGGATCATCAATTTAGCTGATTTAGCAGTTAAAGAGGGGCAGAATTTAACCTTAGTAGGTGGTACTGTGATCAGTAATGGCACTCTTACTGCCCCTGGTGGTCAAGTTACTATTGAGGCTGTGCCTGGAGAAAATTTACTCCGTATTTCCCAGCCAGGTAATATTCTGAGTTTAGAAGTTTCCCCCTCTGCCACTGTTCCCTTCACTCCCCTTTCCCTACCCGAACTGCTGACAGTTGGCGGCGGTGATGCTACAGGAATTGAGGTAAATCGTGATGGAACAGTACAACTGATAGGTTCTGGTATCCAGGTGGAAGATGGTGATGTAGTAGTGCAGGATATCAGTGCTGGTCAGCAAGTAGTTATTGAAGCAAAAGGTAATATTCGGACAGCATCAATTACTTCGGATGGTGGAAGAATTTTCCTCAATAGTAGACAAGGAGGGATTGATACTAGTAGTGGCACGTTGGATTCAACGGCGGTAAGTGGTGATAGTGGAAATATTGACCTGAAAGCAGAAGGTAATATCACTACCGGAAGTATCAATGCTTCCAGTAATAATGGTGATGGTGGTGATATTACTGCCGTAAGCGATAGAGGAAGTATTGATACTAGTGCTGGGGTAGTTGATTCTTCCTCTGTGGAAGGTAAAGGAGGAGAGGTTCAATTATTCGCTACCGAGGGAAGTATTAATCCTGGCGATGTAGTAGTGCAGGATATCAGCGCTGGTCAGCAAGTAGTTATTGAAGCAGACGGTAATATTCGGACAGCATCAATTACCTCGGATGGTGGAAGAATTTTCCTCAATAGTAGAAAAGGAGAGATTGATACTAGTAGTGGCACACTGGATTCAACGGCGGTAAGTGGTGATAGTGGAAATATTGACCTTAAAGCAGAAGGTAATATCACTACCGGGAGTCTCAATGCTTCCAGTAATAATGGTGATGGTGGTGATATTACTGCTGTTAGCGATACAGGAAATATTGATACTAGTGCTGGGGTAGTTGATTCTTCCTCTGTGGAAGGTAAAGGAGGAGAGGTTCAATTATTCGCTACAGAGGGAAGTATTAATGCTGGTGATATAAATGCTGCTAGTAGCAATGGTGAGAGTGGCAATGTTACTCTTGTTGCTGGTAGTGACATCAGTAAAGGAAATGTTACTGCTACTTCTACTATTATTTCCATTCTAGATTTCAGAAACCAGAATTCTACTATAAAAAGTTCAGAATCTCCAGTCCCAGTAGTACCTGAAGCTCCAGCGTTCCTGCCTATAGAGCCACCCATTATTGAACCTGCTTCAGTCATCGACCCAAATCCATTACCAACCCTACCACCACAACTACAGTCAGATTTTCCAGCACTACTACCGCCAGAACCTTCAACAACAGTAATTATTGAACCTGTAAATCCTGTAAATCCTGTAAATCCTCCCAATCCTTCCCCAGGAAAACCATCACCAAGGTCAGACAATCAAAACTCTGCCTTGCCAACCCAAGTTAATCGATCAGATGTGGCGGTCAATCAGAGCAAGAGGTCAAACAAGACTCCAGCAATTGAACTAGAACGACTGACAATCCTGGTACTGGAAATTACAGAGTGTCTGGCAGAAGAACAATTGCTCAGAAATCCTCAAGGATTTTCTATACAAGTTGCTGCCAAAGATTACACTAAAGCTGCCGAATGCTATGACAAAAATTTAGAATTTGCACGAAAAAGTGGCGATCAATTGCGAGAAGCAAAAGCTTTGCATAACCTCGGAGTAACTCACTATAGATTGGGAGACTATGGCAAAGCTATAGACTATCATAAGCAGCATTTTAATCTTGCCCAATCAGACCCAAACTTAAGAAGAAAACCACAAGCTTTTAGTGGTTTAGGAGCCGCTTATGGCGCAATAGGAAACTATGACAAAGCTATTGAATACTATAAACAGGGTCTAGAACTATTAAACTCAACCAATGAGTCTGAGCTGGAAAGGAATATAGTAAGCAATCTCGGATTAGCTTACTACGCTAAGAAGGAATATACCAAAGCACTTCAATACAAAGAAAAAAGTTTAGCGATCGCTAAAACATCCGATAACCTACCTGGAAAGGCAAGAGCATTATCTAATTTGAGCTTGCTGTACTATACTCTGACCGACTATAACCAAGCAATTGAATACTCTCAGCAGAGTTTAGCGATCGCACAAAAACTGCAAGATAACTATGGAGAGTTAGTAGCCCTAGAAAATTTGGGAATAATTTACCATGCTCTAGAAGACTACAACCAAGCAGTAAACTACCAACGCCAGAGTTTAGAAATTGCCAAGCAACTAGGTGATCGCCACGCCAAGGGACGAGCTTTGAGTAACTTAGGTGATGCTCTCTATCAAGCCGGAAATCCTCAAGAAGCAAATGAGGCTCTCTTTGCTGCCATTGAAATTTGGGAGTCTTTGCGGTCAAACTTAGGCAGCAATGACCTTGAGAGAGTATCAATATTTGAAACTCATGAAACAACTTATAGCACTTTACAAGAGTATTTAGTAGAACGAAAACAATTCAATCAAGCCCTAGAAATTACTGAAAGAGGACGATCAAGAGCCTTTGTTGAACTATTAGCGAGAGGTTTATCAGAGTCTGAACCAAACCTCAAAAATCACAAACCGATTGCTCCTCCGAAGATCAAACAAATTAAAAAAATTACTGAAAAACAAAACTCGACAATAGTTTTATACTCGATTATCAAAGAAGTTGTCGAAGCCCAAGGTGTGCGGCAACTTCAAGACAAAGAGCTTTACATTTGGGTAATTAAACCTACAGGTAAAATCGCTTTTCGTCAGGTTGATTTAACTAATCTGGATACATCTCTGAAAGAATTGGTTGTTATCACTCGTAAATCGATTTTTTTAAGAAGAAGCCCATCCCTAGTTGATTTAGTTCCCAGAGAAAGATTGACTAAAACAGAGAGAGCTGGTCAAACTGAACGATTAAAACAACTGCATCAACTGCTCATTGAACCAATTGCGGAACTCTTACCTACTAATCCCGAAGCTCGTGTTACTTTTATTCCCCACGAATCCTTGTTTCTAGTACCTTTCCCAGCACTACAAGACGCTTCTGGTCAATACCTGATCGAAAAACATACTATGCTCACTGCTCCCTCGATTCAGGTGCTGGATTTAACTAACCAGCAACGGCAACTGGTTTCTGGAGAAGAGATGCTAGTAATTGGTAATCCCACTATGCCTCAAGGTTTGCCCCCTCTTCCTGGAACAGAAACAGAAGCGCTAGCGATCGCTGAGATGTTCAATACTCAAGCCCTGATTGGCAATCAAGCCACCAAGAAAGCAGTTGTTGAGCAAATGTCAAGGGCAAAGATCATACATCTAGCTACTCACGGCTTACTGAATGACTTCCAGAGATTAGGTTTACCAGGAGCGATCGCCCTTGCTCCGACTAAAACAGATAAAGGTTTTCTCAGTGCTAGTGAAATACTCGACCTCAAGCTTAGTGCTGAGTTAGTAGTTTTAAGTGCTTGCAACACTGGTAGAGGTAGAGTTACCAGTGATGGCGTGATTGGATTATCCCGTTCTTTAGTTGCTGCTGGTGTACCTAGTGTGGTTGTTTCCCTCTGGAAAGTACCTGATGACTCCACAGCTGACCTGATGATTGAATTCTATCGCCAGCTACAACAAACACCTGACAAAGCAGTTGCTCTGCGTCAAGCCATGCTTACGACTCTTAAACAGTACCCAAATCCAGTGGAATGGGCAGCTTTTACCCTGATTGGGGAAGCCGAGTAATCAAGAAGTTGCAGGAGTTCAGCTGGAACCGCATTCCTCTCACGCTCCCCTATCGGATGAGACGTGAGAGGAATGCGGGCATAAGTAAATCATAAAAGCTTTTTATGGGAGTAAACACAGATGCTGAAACTTTTCGGAAAGATTGTTATTATCTATATATATGAAAGCGCAATAAAAGCCAAGAGGTGATTGTTATACTGCTCAACTACCAATACCGAGCTGATCCAACTACTCAACAAAAATTACAACTAAACGATTGGCTACGAATTTGTCGTTACTGGTATAACTGGCAGTTAGGCGATCGCTGGCGGTGGTGGAATGAAAACCGTACTGGTGTTAATTCTTGTCCGTTGATTACTTACCTCCCAGAGCTTAGAGATAATCCCAGTTACTTTAGTCAAAAAAAGCTTCTGCCAATCTGGAAAAAAGATTTGGTAACAGTTGTCCACTCATGGGAATTGCTGGACTTTACCCGAGTTCCGGCAAATACTTTACAGGACGTATGTAAAAGAGCAGACCTAGCTTTCAATCGATTCATCAAGGGCGATAAAACGGGTACTCGTAGCGGAAAACCTCGATTCAAAAATCAAGCTAGATACAGAACTTTAAAAATAGAAGGTAAAGGCTCTTTTACTGTAGCCAGAATCGAGAATAAATGGATATGGCTGAAGATAACAAAGCTCAAAGGGTGGGTTAAAGTCCGACTCCATCGTCCGTTACCTGACGGGTTTAAACTCAAAAATATCCTAATAACCAAAAAAGCCGATGGTTGGTACACGACCTTATGTTTAGAGGATCCTACAGTCCCAACTTTTAAACCAGAAAGTGTTACTCCTACTTGGAATAATACCATGGGATTGGATGCAGTCCTGTACGGAGATGATTATCTGGCGACATCTGAAAATACTAAGCTACCCTCACTTAAGTCTTACCGCAAAAATCAGGCTGTTATCAAAAAGGTAGAAACCAAAAAGAATGCCAGAAAAAAAGGGAGTAAAGCTCGGAGGAAGCTGCAATCGCGTGAAGGGAGAATACATCAACGGATCGCTAGGAGCCGAAAGGATCATGCCTATAAAACAGCTCATCTCCTGGTTAGAACCGGAAAAAAAGTTTTCTATTATGAAAATTTGAACCTTTCTGGTTTAAAGAAACGAAATAAACCCAAGCCAGATAGTAATGGTGGATATTTGCCTAATGGACAGTCCGCAAAATCGGGATTAAACAAGTCTTGGTCGGATGCAGGGTTTGGACAGTTCTTTGAGATACTGGCCTACATAGCTGGAAAAGCTGGAGCAGTAACGAAAAAGTGTAACCCTGTCTATACCTCTCAACTGTTGAGCTATCGAGACGAGTTTGTATTTACTGACTGCTCTATCCGCGAGTATTGGGATGAGCAAGAAATGCTGATGGTCGATCGCGATATCAATGCCGCAATCAACCTAAAACGAGTGGGGCTGGGCGTGTTCCCCACTATAAAACGGCGTAGAGGGAATCCTGTTGTTGATAGTTCTCTAACTAATAGTACCTTGAAGCAAGTTCTAGTAGCTCTAAGGAGTGCTAGAAGCCTACACTCACCCGTTAGGAGAGTGTAGGAGCGTCACGATTACTATAGTTTCCTAAGGGTGATAAATCTGTACACAATAATAAACCGATGAACACTGAGCTCCAATTTCCTTGGCAACAAGACCCAGTAATTCGCCAGAGCCAACGTCTAATCAATAGCTTTCATCATTGGACAGGGCATTCTCTAATCGATACCAGTGGCTTACCTATCGAAATTGCACAGGCACTATTTGAAGCTCCCTTTGCCGTCTTCTCTCACAACACTGAATCAGACCCCATTTACAACTATGGCAATCGGAAAGCTTTGGAATTGTGGGAAATGGATTGGAACCAATTGACTCAGATGCCTTCGAGATATTCAGCTGAGCCAATGGAAAGGGAGGAGCGCTTACGCCTGCTTAACCAAGTGACAAGCCAGGGCTATATTAGCAACTCTCAAGGTGTCCGCATTTCTAGCACTGGTAAACGGTTCCAGATTTTAGATTTTATCGTCTGGAATCTCATTGATGAGGAAAATAACTATTGTGGTCAAGGGGCTACGTTTTCCCAGTGGATACGGATTAATTGACGATGCAGGGCTATTTCATTCTAAAAATGCGCTTGAGTGTGTCTAGTCCAAACTTGCACCGTCGCTCTGCCTGGGCCATATTTGAGAAGTGATTAGAGCGATAGATATTGAGTGCAAAGTTACGAGCAACCG
>NZ_JAAHHZ010000128.1:0-17388 GCF_010672005.1 Moorena sp. SIO4A5
GTCTTGCTCCCATTGCTAAAGTGATTAATGACAATTTTGGGCTAGCGGAAGGGTTAATGACTACGGTCCATGCCATGACTGCTACCCAGCCAACGGTAGATGGTCCAAGTAAGAAAGACTTTCGGGGCGGGCGAAGTGCTGCTCAGAACATTATCCCCGCTTCTACGGGTGCGGCCAAAGCTGTAACGCTAGTGTTACCGGAACTGAAAGGTAAACTTACCGGCATGGCATTACGGGTACCAACACCGGATGTATCAGTGGTAGATTTGACCTTCAGGACTCAAAAGGCAACCAGCTACCCAGAGATTTGTGCAGCAATGAAAGCAGCCTCAGTTGGGGCGATGAAAGGAATTTTGGGCTATACAGAGGAGCCAGTGGTGTCCACCGATTTTCAAGGCGACCCTCATTCCAGCATTTTCGATGCTGGAGCGGGAATGGAACTTAATTCTAATTTCTTTAAAGTTGTCTGTTGGTACGACAATGAGTGGGGTTACTCTAACCGCATGATTGACCTAATCTTATCTATGGCAGCTAAAGGTTAGGTCGCCCGTAGCAGCTAGCACAGGGAAAGGAAAAGTCAGTAACTACTTTCCCTGACTAGAAACTGGAGAAGGGGAAGAGGCAGAACAGACTCGAAGATACCCCAAGTTGGGAAAGACCAAACTTTCTCGTATCCCAGAAATAGTAAAGCAGATGCGATTCGGCGTTCGCGCAGCGTGGCCTACGGCCACAGCCGACGCTACGCGATTGACCGTAGGTCAATCGCGTAGCGTTCGCATCTGCTGACTCGGTTTGAGATTAATAAATTATTGGTGATTAAGTAAAGGAAAGTATTTTCCTTGCCGATACTCCCAAGTGATGCCCTCGGGATCCCGAGAGCGACTCCACTGGCTGAAGTTTGGGTCAGTGCGCATCCTCTTGAGTAACCTGTCCCCACAACGGAAGCGATCGCAGAGCTTTTTGACACTGTAGGGTTCTAGTGAAAAACCCTGGGATGACCCATTAGTGGTGGCAGTAGTCTCCTCTATTTCAGGTTCAAAGGTGTTTGATGATTCTTGATCAACCTGATTAACCTGATCAACTAAAGGAAAATATTTTCCTTGCCGATACTCCCAAGTGATGCCCTCGGGATCCCGAGAGCGACTCCACTGGCTGAAGTTTGGCTCAGTGCGCATCCTCTTGAGTAACCTGTCCCCGCAACGGAAGCGATCGCACATCTGTTTGACACTGTAGGGTTCTACTGAAAAACCCTGGGATGACCCATTAGTCGTGGGGGTAGTCTCCTCTATTTCAGGTTCAAAGGTGTTTGATGATTCTTGATCAACCTGATTAACCTGATCAACTAAAGGAAAATATTTTCCTTGCCGATACTCCCAAGTGATGCCCTCGGGATCCCGAGAGCGACTCCACTGGCTGAAGTTTGGCTCAGTGCGCATCCTCTTGAGTAACCTGTCCCCGCAACGGAAGCGATCGCACATCTTCTTCACACTGTAGGGTTCTACTGAAATCCCCTGGGATGACCCATTAGTCGTGGGGGTAGTCTCCTCTATTTCAGGTTCAGAGGTGGCTGATGATTCCTGATTAACCTGATCAACTAAAGGAAAATATTTTCCTTGCCGATACTCCCAAGTTATGCCCTCGGGATCCCGAGAGCGACTCCACTGGCTGAAGTTTGGCTCAGTGCGCATCCTCTTGAGTAACCTGTCCCCGCAACGGAAGCGATCGCACATCTTCTTCACACTGTAGGGTTCTACTAAAAGTAGCTCTGATGAAGATTTAGCAGGAGTAATCTTCTTTTTAGCAGAGGTAGCTGATGGAAATGCTGTGGTGATATCGCCAGCTGGTAGAGCTTCGACGATATAATCTGCCAACGGCACCTCCTGGCTGTAAACCCCTTTAGTTGTGTGATACTTGATGATGCTTTCCCCGCTAAACCAATCTAGGGCTGTCCTCACGAAAAGCCACCCAGCTTGGGGGGACTTCTCCAGACATACTGGTGTCTTCTGCCCACTGGTAAGATTCACCAAGTTGTGTGTTGGCTTGAACATCCCCTTTTCGGGTATATACAGCTCATCTTGCTGACGTTTTCGTCTCGGACTACATTCGAGACAGTATTTAGGAGGCTTACCAGGATAGCACTCACGAGTAGTCATATGATTGCATTTGGGGCAAAAAAAGGTAACTGGACGGGTATGGATCGTACGAGTGTGAGCACGCACGATAAAGGTTTGAGAAGGCATAAGTGGTCAAGATATCAATAGTTATCTAGCAAAAGTTATCAAGCAACCTGAGTGTGATATAGTTGTTCTGGTGCCGACAGCAATTCTAGGTATATCCCTAGGCAGTAGCTGCCGTAACTAGATCATCTCTATCATCTAGAGTAAGCATTTCTGCTGGTTTGATGATCTTAGGCAAAACTTCGTCAGCAATAACTAAACTCCTAAATAGTTAATACTGATCGCTTTTGCTGGCATCAGCTATTTTTGATAAAGTTTAGTATGCTGCTAACGTTACACAATAGCAGATTCAGGCTAAATCCGTGATACTACTAGAATCGAGATTAATATTTGATTGTGCGATCGCACAATTGCGACCTTGTATTTGTGAGCCGATTTCCAACTCTCCTAACCCTCCAAAGTCCGAACTGTAAGCACCTGGGGTGGTGTCGAATCCGGGGGATAGAGAAAATCCACCTGTAGCTGCCTAACTTCTTCAGGGGCTAAATTCAACGTCACCAATGGATGCCCTGGCTGTCCTCGTCGCTGCACTAAATGCACATAGCGCGTCTGAGCCTTTCGATCATCATCATCATAATTTATTCTGAGTGTACCCCGAAAGAACACGTTTTCAACCCGTGGGTTCAAAAACAGCAGTCGATCAGTACCCCCCTCATCCTTCAATGGCGTTTGCAGCGATACCGTCAGCGTTTGGGGTTGATTAGTAGTATTCTTCAATGGTAAAGTTATATTGTATTCTACCCCATAATTACTGTGGGCAAAGTAGGCCGTATCGGCATAGCGCCTTAACATCGGTGCACTTTGAATTTGCCCTGTACTCAGAGTAATCAGATGTAGAGTCCCCACCACATAAGAAAATGCCTGCCCTAGCTGAGGAATACTCAAATAGTTAACATTTGGATTATCTTGAATCAGCACTTGCCATTGAGAACCTTGGGAAACACCAGCCACCCGACCAAACACCGTCGGTTCTTGAGGTGGTTCGAGAGGAGTGGGTATTGGTCCACGGGGTTGAGCTAAGCCGCCCGTATCCAGTAAGTCTTGCCATTCTGCTACCGTAGGTTCCCGATAGATTCCATTGCCATCACGAGGGGCTTTCATGGCTAAGTTAGCCACATAGACCATCCCATCACTCCGTAACCGCATCATGGTAGAACGACCATTAGAAGCTGGTGATCGTTTAACTGGAATTGGCTGATTCATTAACATTTGGCTTTGTTTTGCCTTCAGCACCAGTTTGGCGGGAAATAGTTCTTGGAGAATTCCCCTGAGTACATCATTCATTGTCCGACTGCCAGGACCAGCATAGACTGTACCATTGGGATTATCCACCATATCCGGCAACGAGATAAACGGTGCATCTGGGGTAGACAGATAACTCGCCCCTTGCAAGACCTCCACTGTAACAGGTGTTTCATTGGGATTATAAACTATCAATCCTTGATAAAGGGGATGGGTTTCCGCCTGAGTCTCTGCTCTAGCAATATGGTGGGTAAAGATATCAAACCGTCCATTAAAGCCATAATCAAGGTGGGCTGAAGGAACTTGTTTCCCTTCCGGTGAAAACGTAGACAGCAAAATCCCCTCACTTCTGACTAGTTCTGGACTATTGCTATTAAATACAGGCACCTGATCCAATTGCCCTGGTAAACTACGAACATCATCAGAAGAGACTTCCACTCCAGCAATATACTGAGGTGGAACAGCATAGATGTTTAACGCCCGACACAGCAAAGCCGCTACTTCACCACGGGTAGCACTCTGATTTGGTTTGACCTGTTTGATATTGGGATAGTTAACCACAATAGTATTAATTGCTGCGGATGCGATCGCATTTTTAGCATACTGGGGAATCTGGGTAGCATCAGTAAAATACCGTCTGAGAGTTCCATCGGGTTCTGACGGGATAGGATAATTCTTGGCTCCTGCTAAAACTGCGATCGCTTGCACTCGAGAAATGGACTCATTCGGTTTAAATCGTCTGCCAGGATAGCCCGAAAAAAATCTTCGCTTGTAGGCATCTTGAATCACATTTTTGGCCCAATGATTACTAGGTACGTCCTTAAAACGAATACCACCCCGCTGAATCGGTGCTGAGGGAAAGGCATTCAGCATTAAGACGGCAAACTCAGCGCGGGTAATTCTAAAATTAGGACGAAATTTACCATCCGGGTAACCACTGACCAACTTACGCTCCCGCAGTTGGTTGATACAATCTCTCGCCCAATGATTTTCTAGGTCAGGGAAAGTAGCGGTATTGGTCATCAGTAGTAGTATTTAGTCTAAACTGCTTGAGTCTGGGCAACTAACTTGAAATTTTTTACTTCAAGCCCACGATCAGTTCTATTTATGATAATGTTGGTCAATTAACCGGGGTGTTATCCCCTTTAACAACATACTCAACATAGTCCCTATGTATGTTGCTAACATAAATTTCATAATAAAACAATAAAAACTACGATTGGTTCAATGACTGACAATTCTAAAATCCAAGACGAACAAAACTCGGAAGAGGAGCCGACGGTAGACTCTTCCCAAGATAACCTAGAGGAAAAAGTTATCAAGCCATCAGTTCTAGAAACTATTCCGGTTGCTCCAGAGGGCTTTAAGTCTGGCTTTGTGGCGATTGTGGGACGCCCGAATGTGGGGAAATCCACACTGATGAATAAACTGGTAGGGCAAAAAATTGCCATCACTTCGCCAGTGGCTCAAACCACCCGAAATCGGCTGCGAGGTATCTTGACCACACCGGAAGCTCAATTGATTTTTGTGGATACGCCAGGGATTCACAAACCTCATCATCAGCTGGGTAAGGTATTGGTGAAAAATGCCCAAATAGCGATTGAGTTAGTGGATGTGGTGCTGTTGGTGGTGGATAGTACGGTGGAGGCGGGAGGAGGCGATCGCTTTATTGTTGATCTACTGAGCCATACCAAGACACCAGTAATTTTGGGTGTGAACAAATCAGATATACAACCTCGCCAGAGTAGGGGAGCATCAATCGATGCTAGTTATGCTAAACTAGCTACTGCTCAAGGCTGGGAAGTCGTCAAATTTTCTGCCCTGACAGCTGATCGCTTAGACCTATTGCAGCAGAAATTAATTGAGCGCTTAGAACCAGGACCATATTATTATCCCCCTGACTTCGTAACCGACCAGCCAGAACGGTTTATCATGGGGGAATTGATTCGAGAGCAAATCTTACTCCTAACTCGTGAGGAAGTCCCCCACTCGGTTGCTATTACTATTGATTTAGTGGAGGAACAACCAAAAATCACCCGTATTTTTGCTACGATCAATGTAGAGAGAGACTCCCAAAAAGGTATTTTGATTGGGAAAAAGGGTACTATGCTCAAACAAATTGGTACTGCTGCTCGTCAACAACTTCAAAAGTTAGTTGCTGGTCAAGTTTACCTGGAATTGTTTGTGAAAGTAAAACCGAAATGGCGACAATCTCGCTTACGGTTATTAGAGTTGGGATATCGGGTGGAGAAGTAATAGTAAGTACGCTATATCTATAGCATTTTTATTTGATATGTAAACCTAGGATTAATATAAAAAGAGGACAGGTAACAGGATATTTTTAAATACCAATTAACCATTACTACTTCATCCTTAACAATTATTCTAAACGGCAAATACTTGTTCAACTGTCAAAGCTAACTCGGTAAATGTTTGTGATTCAATTTTTTGATTTCCTGTAAATTCTGTCAGATCATAAAACCCATCAACTAAACGCAAAACCGAAACCTTAGACTTAATTGGATCAACAATCCAATACTCAGGCACTTCCCGCACTGCGTATTCAGAACGCTTGTAGCGGTAATCATCTTGAGGATTACCTGCACTGACAATTTCTACTGCTAGTAGTGGTGCTGATTCCAGCACCGCTGATGACATGGAACGGATAGCTTGCCGCTGATTTTCTGAGATAATGACTAAATCAGGAATTCTAGATTTATTCTCAGCTGTGCGAACCCCAAGATTACCAGGCATAACAACCCAATCTAAACTAACCCTGTCAATTTCTCTATCAAATTCCTTGAATAGAAAAAGCATAATCAGGGCATGTAGTCCACTAGCAGGTGGCATAGCAACAAGCTCTCCATTAACAAGCTCATACTTGTAGTCAGTGTCATCATGGTAGGAAATATAGTCTTCAAATGTGTAAAACTTTTTGGCAGTTTGAATCATTTGAGTTGCCTCCTAGAAAACCGGTTTATTAGTGTAGTTAAGGTGGGTTTTGTAGACGGTTGACGGTTAACCGTCTACAAAAACCTATTGTAGGTTTATTTCTAGTGGCCTATTTATATTGATCTACTGACTCTTGCTGCTCTTCGGTTTCTGGCTCTTCGATTTCCGGCTCTTCGATTTCCTGCTCTTGATCAGAGATAGGTACTAAAGCAACCGCTGCGATCGCATCTTCATCATCTAACTTTTGCACTCTGACCCCAGTTGCCATGCGAGATTGGGGAGAAATAGCATCAACAGCTTGACGAATGATAATCCCTCGACTAGTGACTATCATCAATTCATCCCCTTCATTAACTACCTGTAGGGCTGCCAGTTGGTCTTTCGGTAAACGGAATTTGGTTGAGCGAACTCCCATACCAGCACGGTTTTGTAGCCGGAATTGGGATACGGGTACCCGCTTACCATAGCCTCCCATAGTGACAATTAATACCCAAGGACCCTGAGCCGCTGTTTCCACCATCTCAGAATCACTAAGGTCTTCTGTCTCTTCCTCTGAATCCTCAGTAGCAGCTAGACTAGCGATGATTTGACCGGACAAAATATCCATACCGATTAATTCATCATCACCCTTGAGTTTCATAGCCTTAACTCCTCTGGTCGCACGACCGAGGGGGCGGAGTTGATCATTGTCACACTTGAAGTGAATTGCCATGCCATGACGAGACCCAATTATGATGCTGTCTTCTTGCCTAGCACGAAGTACCCACCGCAACTGGTCTCCTTCCCCGAGGGAAATAGCAATTAATCCATTTGCCCGAATTTTGCTGAAAGCATCTAGAGCAGTTTTCTTGATGTAACCCTTATGGGTTAGCATGACTAGATATTCATCATCTGTAAATTCAGATACCGGTACAATAGAAGTAATTTTTTCTTCGTGGGGAATGGGTAACATCTGCACAATCGGTACCCCCCTGGCGGTGCGAGATGCAGCCGGGATTTGGTAGGCACGGAGAGAGTACACTACACCGCGATCGCTAAAAAATAAAATGCTATCGTGGTCGCAGCAAGTGAAGAAATGCTCTACCTCATCATCATCTTTAATTCTGGCAGCAGCTTTCCCACGAGTTGCCCGAGCTTGAGCTCTAAACTCATCCACAGGCATGCGTTTGATATACCCTTGCTCAGTCAGCAGAATCACAGCTTTTTCATTAGCAATCAGGTCAGTATCATCTAGTTCCCCTTCAACCTGTTGAATTTGTGTGCGGCGTGGTGTGGCAAAGTTCTGTTTCAGTTGCTGGGCTTCAGTTTCAATAATCTCCAGGATGCGACTTCGGCGAGCTAGGATATCCCTTAAATCCGCAATCCTAACTTGTAATTCCTCATGCTCAGCTTGAATCTTTTGGGCTTCCAAAGCAGTCAGACGGCGCAGCTGCATTTGCAAAATAGCATCAGCTTGGGCTTCAGATAGACTAAATTCTGTAACTAATTGTCCTCGTGCTGTAGTCGTATCTGCCGCCCCCCGAATCACGGCAATCACAGCATCTAAGCTATCTAGGGCAATTAGTAACCCTTGCAGTAAATGATCCCGTTCCTCAGCTTTGCGCAATTGATATTGAGTCCGTCGGGTAATGGTTTCAATGCGGAAATCCAGGAAAACGTTTAAGAACTGCTTTATGGTCAGCAACTGGGGTTCATTGCCCACCAGGGCTAGCATATTTGCTCCAAAATTGGTTTGGAGGGGGGTTTGCTTGTAGAGATTATTCAGGACAACTTTGGGATAAGCATCGCGCTTTAGTTCGATTACGATGCGCATGCCATTGCGATCGCTTTCATCCCGAATATCGGAAATGCCATCAATACGCTTATCATTAACCAATTCAGCAATCTTTTCGATTAAACTTGCCTTATTGGTTTGGTAAGGTAGCTCAGTAATAATAATGGCTTCCTTGTCTGGACGACCTCGTTGCCCAATCGTTTCAATTTCTGCCACACCTCGCATGGTGATAGAACCCCTACCACTGGTGTAAGCATCTTTAATACCCGATGTTCCTAAAATCTGTGCCCCAGTGGGGAAATCTGGACCAGGGATATACCGCCTTAACTCCTTATCAGTGATTTCGGGATTATGGATCAGGCCGACTAAGCCATCCACCAACTCTCCCAGGTTATGAGGGGGGATATTGGTTGCCATACCCACAGCAATCCCCGATGAGCCGTTGAGCAGTAATTGGGGAATCCGTGCTGGTAAGACAGTCGGTTCTTGCTGGGAACCGTCAAAGTTATCAACAAAGTCTACAGTTTCTGACTCAATGTCCCGAAGTAGGGCATTGGTAGCGATCGCTTGCAAGCGGCACTCTGTGTAACGCATTGCCGCTGGGGGGTCGTTGTCTACTGAGCCAAAATTTCCATGACCATTAATCAGAGGCGATCGCATGGAGAAATCCTGAGCCATGCGCACCAAAGCGTCATAAACAGCAGTATCCCCATGGGGATGATACTTACCCAACACTTCCCCTACCACACGAGCGCATTTGCGGAACGGACGGTCTGGGCTTAAGCCCAGCTCATGCATCGCATAGAGAATCCGTCGGTGTACTGGCTTGAGCCCATCCCTGGCATCTGGTAATGCCCGACCTACAATAACGCTCATGGCGTATTCTAAATAAGACCGGGACATTTCGTTCCGCAAATTTGTCGGGACAATGCGTTCTTGGGATGTACTCATAGTTGGACAAACTCCCTTATTATCGAGGATTTTGCTAAATAAATCGGTTAAAATCTCTCAAAAGAGGCTTTTAACACCTTTTTTTTCCAAATTTGGCTGGTTATTTTTAAATTTTAACACAAAATCTCGACTATAGCCGGTAACAGAACCACGGGCAAGGCTTAGACAATGAGCAGATTCGCGCTTCTTGTGCAAAAATTATGGGAAAAAGACAGAAAATTTCCTAGGGCAGCTTAGGAATTTCACCTCTTCTTGCTCATGTTGACTGGCGGTTTATGCCACCAGGTTGTTTTCCTCCCCTGACTAAACCTCAGAGGTTCCCAACAACTAAGGAGTTTTTGATGAAACTATCCTATGTTTTGATCGGCTTAGCTATTTTTGCCATCGTTTTGAGACCAGATTTAATCCCTATCAGCCTCGCTCTAGCTCTGATCGCCTTTGGTGTCGTGTTTGGTCTGTTTAGGGATCACCTGATGAAGTAATCGGTAAGGTTAATCTATTCACAAGTACCTTGATCTAAAGCGTTTTTCCATCATTTTGGCTGAATCGTGCTATAATATGTTTCCTGTCATTTACTCCGATGAGTTTCTTGAACACGATAACGGTCGGTTTCACCCAGAACGACCAGAACGTTTAACTGCGATTGTTGATGCTATCAAAGCTGCACCTTGGGCTGACCAAATTAAGTGGCAGTTACCGACAGCGGTAGAAACTCGTCGAGTGATGCCTCTAGTACAACAAATTCATAGCCAGCGCTACATTGAGACAGTTTAAGAAATCGCTAGGAGTAATGGTGGCAGGTTAGATGCGGACACAGGGATATCCCCCCGCAGTTACGATGTTGCCCTACTCGCCGTTAGTGCTTGGCTAGATGCGGTAGATCAAGTCCTCACTACCAATAATTCAGCCTTTGTTCTAGCCCGTCCCCCTGGTCATCATGCTGAACGTCAGAGAGGGATGGGGTTTTGCTTATTTTCCAATGCTGCGATCGCAGCTTACTACGCCTTAGAGCAATCGGGAGTCGAACGGGTTGCCATCCTAGACTGGGATGTCCATCACGGCAATGGTACTCAAGATGTTGTGGAACGAGATGCTCGCATTGCCTACATCTCCCTTCATCAATCCCCTTGCTATCCTGGTACAGGCCAAGCCAGTGAACAGGGGTTTCACAATAATGTCCTTAATCTTCCCATGGCACCAGGCAGCACGTTAGCAGATTACCAGCCGATGTTTGAACAGAAAGTGATGCCCTTTTTAACCAAATTTCAGCCAGATTTATTGATTGTCAGTGCTGGTTATGATGCTAATGCCGCCGATCCCTTGGCAAATATTGCCTTGCAGCCAGATGATTATGGGCTATTTACCAAGTATTGTCTGCAACTAACTCGTCGGATTGTTTTTGGTTTAGAGGGGGGGTACGAACTCAGTGCTCTAGCTCAGTCGGTGGTAGCAACAATTAAACCTTGTTTGGCCAAGGAGAGTTGATCTGGCTAAGTATAGATAGCTATAAGTATAGCTGGTTAATTATAGCTGGTTAACTATAGCGCTACAGTAGGCGGCTATACTCAAAACAATTAAATGTTTAAATCCGCCATACTGCCTTAATTGTTTTGGAAACAACAGTAGTTAGATCAACTTAACTGCTCTAAGTCCAAAAAATAGAGTCAGAGCCACAACAGTGGCAGCAGCTAGAATTCCAAAGTAAGCGATTGCTGCAGATATCATATTATTCTCCCAAAAATTGACTAGTGTAATAATATTACATAATTTTACCTCATATTGAGTCTTATTCCTCAGAGCAATAGTCAACCGTCAATAGTCAACCGTCAGCTGTCAACGGTGAACAATCATGGACGACAAGAAATTTTTTCGTTTTGTGTGGCGCTTTAATGCTATTGTTATTATGGCTACTGGATTGCTAGCAATAGCGGTTTTGGCTTTTGCTGCTATCGAGATAGTCAAAAGCACTACGAGAGAGCGGCAGCGGATTAACATTGTTAATGTCGATGACGATAGCTCAAGGTCTCAAGAGTGGGAGCTGGGTAATCTCAGGGAAGTTGATGGCACAACCTATCTAATGGTGCCGCTTTACTCAGACCAATCTTATACCCAATCCTATTATAGCAAATCGACACGCTCAACTAGAAACTATTTGTTTTTGGATAGTGAAACAGGTAAAAGCAAATGGCTATTTGCTAAGAATGACTATTTAATTGCTAGCGATAGCTTCATTTCAGAAACTAATGATAGAGCTAATAACAGGGTTGAATCTAAACCAGTTATAGCCGTTTTATACAACCTTATTAAACAAGATACCAATGGTGATGGAAGATTAACAAACAATGATAGTATAACAATAGCATTTACACATCCCAATGGTAATGAATATCAGGAAGTAGTAAGTGGAGTAGATAGATTTTTGGGTTACAAGGTCAAACACGCAAATAGCCTATTAATTTTGTACCAGCGGGATGGTATTGCCTATTCAGCAAAGGTTTCTTTAGATAATTTCGCTCTCTCCAATGAAACAGAATTACCTAAAGTAGGTCAGCCCTGAATCTCACCCTCGATAAACTGAATCCTACTCCCTACTCCCTACTCCCTACTCCCGCGCAACCCAGGACGAAAGTACTTCTGGTAATTAAAAACTGCTATAGATAAGAGTTTCAACCCTTAACCGAACCGGCTAAAATCCCCCGCACAAAGTACCGCTGTAGAACAAAAAACACAATCAGTGGTACAATCATTGTGATAAATGCACCAGAGGTAAGAAGATGCCACTGCTGCCCACGATAACCTACTATATTTGTTAATCGGATCGTTAACGGGGCAACGTCTGGTGTAACTCCGAGATAGACTAAAGCAACTAGCAAGTCATTCCAGACCCAGAGAAATTGAAACACGGCAAATGATGCGATCGCAGGCATGGATAGAGGCACAATCAGCTGGGTAACTATGGTTAGATGAGACGCACCATCCACTGCTGCTGCTTCGATTAACTCCTGAGGCAAACTAGCAATATAATTACGCAATAAATAAATTCCTAAGGGCAAACCATAGCCTGTGTGGGCTAACCAAATACCTAATAATGTACCGGAAAGTCCTAGATATCCGTAGACTCGCAATACCGGAATCAGAGTCATCTGTAACGGGACTACCAGCAAGCCAACTACTACCATAAACAGGACTTGGCGACCAGGAAATTTCATCCAAGCAAACCCATAGGCAGCAACAGTAGCGATCGCAATCGGAATAACTGTAGCGGGAATCGAGATAGCCAGACTATTGAAAAATGCCTGTCCCATCCCTTCGGAGGTAATCACATCAATATAGTTACCCAGGTGGTATTGGGTGAAATTGAAGGGGTGTTGGAAGACTGACCACCAACCGGTTTTGAGCACATCATCTCGGTAGCGTAGGGAACTAATGAACAAGCCAACAGTGGGTAGAGTCCAGATCAAAGAGATGATAATCAGGGTCAGATGAATCGGGATTTTCCAGAAGAATTGCTGTAGGTGTTGGGATTTTGCTACAAAGAACGGTTTTGGTGCCATAGCTGGGTTAAAGTCATGTCTGGAATTAGTCTATTTTTTGCCAAGATAAGCGCTTTGTGCAACCAATCCCACAACAGCAGTCGTTAAACAAGTGGGCAAAACAACTGGGCAAAACAACTGGGCAAAACAACTGGGCAAGATGCGTTCGCGAAGCGGCTCCAAAGGAGCATCGCATCACCCCAAGCCTTATAGAATTTCAACCATAGCTAGAACAGTTGCTTAACTCGGTGACGCCATCAGAATCAAATTTTAACTTTAATCTGAATACTATAACATTTCTAAATCAATTAGAAATAATAAATAATAATTACCGTTTTTGACCTTAACCAAAATCCTTCTATGTCTTGATGCAGTCGCGAATGGGGGAAATCCCCTTTGGCCTCACTGGCTCACCTGTTCCCTTGCTGCATCGCTACTTGATTAACTCTTGCCTCTTGCCTCTTCCCTCTTGCCTTTCCCAAGCGGGAGTATGTTCACAATTCAAATAATAATTATATATTACTATTAACGGCTGTTCTCCTGCTCTCGAAACCGACGGATATTGCTAATCATAACCGGAATAATAACTAGTAATAAAATAACTGCGATCGCACTACCTCGTCCAAAGTTCCGATAATTGAACATTTCCTTAATCATACGAGACGCAATCACTTCCGTATTTTGATTACCACCGGTCATCACCCAGACAATATCAAAGACTTTCAGCACCGCTATTACTACAGTAGTCACAACCACAGCAATAGTCCCTCGTATCATCGGAATAGTAATTGTCCAGAAGATTTGCCACTCACTAGCTCCATCTATCCGTGCAGCTTCGATAATATCTTTGGGGATACCTTTGATGGCAGCAGAGAGCAAAATCAAGCAAAACCCTGTCTGCAACCAAATCATAATCACAATCAGAGCATAATTATTAATCGAGCGCTCCACTAACCAACCTACAGGCTCAAATCGTAAACTGGTAATAATGCCATTGAGTAAGCCAATTTGTTCTGAGCCAGCTGGACGAAAAGCATAGATAAATCGCCAAATCACGCTAGCCCCCACAAAGGAAATTGCCATTGGCATAAAGATTATAGACTTGGCTACGGGTTCATAGCGTACCCGATCCACCAGCACCGCAATAATTAAACCCAATGCTACACTAAACCCTGTTACCAATACCAACCAAAGGACATTGTTACGAAAAGCGATTAGCATAGTAGGGTTGGTAAAGGCAAAGATGTAATTGTCCAGTCCCACAAAATTTTGCGATCGCTTATCCAAGAAGCTGATATAGATAGTATTGAGGGTCGGCAGAATCAGGTAAGCGGTTAGTAATGCTAAAGCAGGGGCTAAGTATACCCAAGCCACAAAATGCGTTCGCGTAGCGTGACCGTTCGCGTAGCTTGGCCTTTTGGCCAAGGTCAATCGCGTTTTATTGGGTAGCTGATTTACCAAGCCATTCATGCCATATAATAAAGCTATCACCCCACCACAGCCTATGACAACGGCGAGAATGAAAGTAACTATTTTGAGCAATACCATCCTTCATTGCCTCATCACTTCATCACCTGATCACCTTATCACTTGATCACCTCATATAAATCTCTCACCGAATCCCGTTTATTGCCATGCTCTAAATTATAAAATTTATAATTTTTTTGCCACAGTTCCAGTTCATAGATAGATATTGATTTAGCGATAATGTCAGTGCTCCTTGCACGATCACCTACTTGTGGATCGGTTGTAAATACTCCACAATGAATTTGGTTAGTTGATATATTCCAATAATGTCTCAATTTGTATTTCCAATCAATGACTTGTTCCACTACCTTATTTCTATGCTTATTTCTTCTAGTTCTTTCGTGCTTTCCTGTCGCTTCAGTATCAATATATTTAGTTTAAATTAAAAATATTTTTTTGTTTTTACTAAGATAAACAAAATCTACTTTACCTAAATTTGTATAGTCTTGGATTAGGGCCTTTTCAAACAGGATGAGCTGACTACAGGTTGGAAATAATGAGTTGATATTGAAAAATAGATATGCCTGTAATAGCAGTTCCTGATCATAGGTAAAACCAATAACCCCTATAAAAAAACGTCTCATATCTTCTTCACTTTGTGGCTGTTAACCTTGGCAATAGGAAACAAATTTATCAATCTGACTAGTATCCATAGCTTATTTCTTATTTAAACTTGAGTTTGGCCTAAAGGGGGAATCCTAAACTTACGGTGTTGCTCAATTATGGAAGATCCAAAGGTAATCGGTAACTGATCCAACTATACTTGAGTACCCAAATCCTATTCAGCAAAGCCAAATTTATAGTAGTCACTGACATCCTACTATATCCTGCCTGCTTACACCCCAAGGGATTGCCGTTACAGCGGAGCGAAGCGCAAGTGCTGATATTGTACTCAGATATTTAATCGTAATTAATGCCTAAACGGCACTATTGTCCCTTTCGCTAAATGGTGGCGAATAACTGACTTAATTTGATTTCAGTATCTTATATCATGTCAGGATAATTACCCTTAATAAAAATATCCCCCATCTGGCCACACTTCCCGCGCCCGGACCCCTTAATTATGGGTATTCAACCAGACTTGATATTATAGTTACCGATTTGGCAATTGTGCTAAAGTAACATTAGAAGGCGATTTTAAATAAATATTTTTTTTTACAATGACTAATCCCTAATTCCTCATACTTAATCTGGCCAACTGTCCTCAATAGTTTTCAGAACTGTATCCACATCTGTCCCACCAATATAATCAACAATGCCACTCCAGAATGTCCCGGTACCCACGGCTCCTGGCATCATATCCGAACCATCGAAGCGCACCATATCCGCATTGGCTAAGATTTCCGCTTGACGTTTAACAATGTCATTGGGGTAAGCATCCAAACTAACCTGTTTATGGGGTGAGACATAATCTCCCTGACTTGCCCAGATAGTATGGGCTTGGGCAGTTGATAAATACTCCATCAACTTCCGTGCTTCTGGAGTATCCTTAAACATAGCAGTCACAATACCAGACACTAACACTGGCACTCCCAATTCCTGTTTAATACCCGGTAACAGAAAGATACTCACATCCTTATCTAGCGCTACATCTTTAGGTAAGAAGCTAGTGATAAAGCTAGCTTGGCGATGCAGATAGCAACCTGGGGGGTTATCAAATAACGGTGCAGTTGCGTCACCAAAGGGAGTGCTAATAATACCAACAGTGCCACCAAACACATACTTAGGATTAAGGGCAATGTTGCCAAACTGCTCAAAAGCATTCTTAACCGCTGGGTGATTAAAGGGAATCTTGTGAGCAACCCACTGGTCATACACTTCCCCACCAACCGTGCGCAACATAATATCCTCAATCCAGTCGGTACCAACCCATCCTGTAGCCGCACCGCTTTCTATTCCGATGCACCAAGGGACACCGCCATCTGCCACAATCTGATCGGACAGTGCCATCATTTCATTCCAGGTGGTAGGGATTTTGTAACCAGCTGCCTTAAACGCAGCTCGATTGTACCAAACTAAGCTTTTGACCGCCGCCCTAATCCACACCCCGTATACTTTACTATCGACAGTTGCCAAATCTAGCCAGTTTTGAGAATAAGCAGCAGATAACTGAGATTTGTCCATGAAGGTATCTACAGGTACCAGTTCACCTTCCCTAGCAAAGTCAGCCATCAAACCCGGTTGAGGGAACATGGCAAGATCGGGAGCATTTCCAGATTCCACCAACACAGGTAGGAGGGTGGCGAAATCACTACTGGCTTCATACACCACCTTGATACCCGTTTCTTTAGTGAAGGGTTCTAGTATCTGTTCCATGATTTGCTCCCCTTCCCCTGTCATTACTCCCAGGATAGTAACCGTATTGCTTTTAGGGTCTCCACCCTTGGGGGCACAGGCGACTAAAACTAAAGATAAACCTAGAAATACAGTAGGAAATACCGTGTTAGGAGCCGGTTTAGTTCTAAATTTCGCAAAAAATTCTCCTATATGCTCGATAAAACCTATCTTGATCCATAATTTGGGTCTGAACATCTTTCAATTATGAGCCTTAGCAAATAATGACACTCATACTGTGAGTACAATTCCGTTCTAAGATAACCCCACTCAATGACTTGAGCAACAACTTAGGGAGGGGAAGCTTGAGAAATCAGAATACACAGATGAAAGACTCTATGTTTGAAAGGCAGGCTTGATCAACGTAACCCTTCAGCCTACTAGGTGGTGTGTTACGGGACCGACTGTCCCAACACTAGCTACCGATAAAATGAGGGCGAGCCTTTTGGTGGTGCGTTACGGGGCGGGCTGTCGCAACACTGGCGCTCGAGGTTGAAGATGAGGGCAAGCCCGCCCCTAATATCAAGTCTGGTTGAATACCCATAATTAAGGGGCCCGGGCGCGGGGAGGGTGGGAAGTGTGGGGAGATGGGGAGATGGGGAGATGGGGAGATGGGGAGATGGGAAGATGGGGAGATGGGGAGATGGGAACCCACCCCTAACCCCTCCCAGGAGGGGAATATGGGGAGATGGGGGAAATTTTTATTAAGGGTAAATCGGGTAAGTCAGCGGGATTGCTCCCGCTTCGTCCCCAAAGCACCGTGCGAACAAGTCTCCAAGTACACGGCGCAACCAATTCCAAAAGAACTCACTTATCATTGCTACTTCTTTTCCTTGAC
>NZ_JAAHHZ010000129.1:0-17272 GCF_010672005.1 Moorena sp. SIO4A5
ATCTGTTTTTGTTGCTTGGCTAGGGCTAATTCAGTCTTCAGTCGTCCGATTTCAGAATCGGTCGCGTTTTCCGATTCCTTCTCAACACTGGTGGGAATTGGAGTAACTTTTTCGACCAATTTCTTCTTAGAAGACAAGGAGGTCATCCCTGTAAAAACTAATCCGGCGACTACAGCAATTGACCCAGTTACTGCACCAACGGAAGCGCCTTTTGCCCAACCGGATTTTGCGAATTCTTGTTGGGTAACATTTAAGTCTGGATCTAAATCAGCGGTACTATCAGTCGATGCTATTCCCCCCTGACTTGTAGGATTTTGTTCTTGGTCATAACTAGTATCAAATTTTAGCAACTCAGCTAATGATTCTTCTGTCCATGTCGGGGCGGTATTCTCTGCACCACTGTTCTGCTGAATCAGAGTTTTTTTACTAATTTCTTCTTCAGATTTATGTTCCAGGTTTTGGACATCAAAGTCTTTGAGATCTGATAGCTTCATAATTTATCCCAGTTGCTGTAGTTATTCCAGTTGATGTAGTCATTAGTCCCACAACACGGATGTGTAAACACGGACAGATGCACGGATTAGTGGAGTCTTATAATCAGGACTATTGGACTTAGGATTCAGGTTTATTTTGAGTCTAAATCTTTGATACTAACTACCTCCAAACCTTTCTCTCTGGCCTTAGCAATAATTGGAGGTAGACTATCGTCTGCCATGCCTGGTGAATACTTAGGAGGCTCCACTGCCCGTACATGAATCTGTTTGTTGAAGGGAATATAGGTGGGCAAATTATTGGTAGTATCTAGAACGGTTAAGGTGCCAACCAAATCGATTGTCCATTCCCCTTCTTTTATTTTAATAGGTTCTCTGACAAATTGGGGGACAAAAGCAAATTGTGTTTTACCCTTAAATACGTTGGATGGCGTTAAGTCTACTAACTTTAAGAGAAACGGATCACGAAAATCATCGGCTAAGGCAAAGCTAGCTTTCCAGGCTTGAGTAGATATTTTACCTCGACGCCTACCTTTGCCATTAATTTCTACTCCTGGATCAGAGTCTAAGTTAGAAAAGGGAACGCCATCTTTTCCAGGTAATCGCCCTGTCCAAGTAAACAGGTCACTCATGGTTTTAATTGTAAATGCTTTAATTACCTCTGGTGTCCGTTCTTTATTCCCAATGGCTTCTACGGCAGTGGTTTCACCAGTATTCAATTGCACCAAGGAAGGAGCTGGCTTATTAGCTAGCCTTGCTTGAGCGCCATACAACAGGGCTAGGAAAAACAGAATTAAGGTATTGTAAGCAAAGTTGCTGATTAAGATAATCCCCAGACTATCCGTCACATTGAAACTGGATAACCAAGTACTCTTCTTACCTCTTTGGAGAAATTTTAGCTTATTCTGAGGAGAACTAGTCGTGCTTTCCATTTATTTCAAGCCTCCTAATACAAAAGCACTGAAGGAGTTTAAGCTATTAAAAATAGCTAGACCTCCTCCAGCGGCTAATACTAACGCTAGGATGGGGGCAATTAATCCAGCGACAAAAGCAAAAACTAATGGGTTATAACTCTCAGCATTAACAATTAAGGTTGCGACTAAACCAACAATAATGTTGTAGCATATTTTCACTAAACCGATGGAGAAAAAGCTAATTAACCAAGCGTAAATTGCCTTAGCCCCCACAGGTAATAATGTGGCCCCTACCGCTAATGGACCTAATAGTCCGGTTAGCAACATCGAAACTTCTGCTACCCACTGAAATGCCATACCAATCGACATTAACCAACCCGTTACTGCCGTTTGTAAGGCAAAGCCTACTCGTTCAGTAACATTCAGAGGGTTAAGCAATGAACCAATTTTATCGAACCATTGTTCAGATGTCGGTAACGTTTTAGAAAAGTCCCGTGCTTGTTGCTCTGCATTTGTTAAACAATCCACCTGTTGTTGAACATCGACGATAGAATCACATTGAGAAACCAAGGAATCAATAACCGCCTTCGCCCCAATATTTTCTGTCACAATTTGGTATGATTCTTGCAAAGAAATTCTGGCAGATGTGTTTTGCAGTAGTGAATTAGAGGTATTGTTGATTACACTTCTGAGTCCTTGGGTGCCATTGGCTAACATTGCCCCATCATTCGCTAACAAAACTGCGACTAATAAGGGCCAGATGATCTCAGACCACATAATTGGCTCATCGTATTCTATTAAGGCTTTTGCCCATTGAGTCATGAATAGAACTAAGCTTCCCACGGCAAAAAACACCCCCAGTTTAGCGATCACAGCATACAACCCACCTCCGAGGACTTCACTCCAGAGCTCATTCATGGCTTCTGCGATCGCAATTTGTCCGGTACGACCATTTTGGATAATCTGGGAGGCTCCATTACTAAATTGAGCAATTAAGTTGGGGGTGACTATCATTTAATGATTACCTCTTTACGTCATTAGCGATGGGATGACCAGAGTGGAGACATTGGGGAGAGTGGGTAGATGAGGAATTCAAAGAGATCGGCAGACGGAGGAAATCCGGAATATAAGGACGAACAGACATGGCGATCGCTACACATGGTGATAAACAAAGAAGGTAGGAATAGGGACAAGCAGGTAAGCTAGACCAAGGAGACATAAGAGAAATAGTTGTGAGTGAGGAGTGTTATAGCGCTACGCGCAATGGCATTGGCAAAAGGCAAGAGGCAAAAGTTGACTACAACAGGTTTTGCTGCTTGTATCAATGTCAAACACCTTAATGGGTAGTCCTATAAGTGCTAAGTGAGTCAGTTCAGAATTGATAATTATTGAAGAATTCTGGATCCAGATAACTGTTGACGGTCAACGGTTAACGATTAACAATTAACGATCAACAGCTACCTGTAGGGTGGGCAAGGTTTTGCCCACCCTACCCATGGATTCTGTGCGTAAGTCCTGTAACTAAAACAAGCCACTTAACGAGGTGATTCTCAAAGTTTCCATACCAGCGCCCAGTTTTTGGTATTGATCTGCCTGAGTTTGTCCATCCAAAGCACGAGAGATATTGCTCTGGAGCATGTTAGAAATTTCTTGTCGTTGCGCTTCTTCAACAGTAGCGGCTTGCAAGGAGCCGAGTATGGCGGCTTGACGAGCATTCTGAAGAGCGACTTCTTTGATCACATTCTGAGTAACTGTCTCATTTTGAGCTGTTTGAGCTAATTGCTGTACCTGTGAAACAGTATCCTGCATTTGCTTTAGCTCCTGGATTGACTGCTCCTGTCCTTCTTGACTCAGAACACGAGACGCTGATGCTCTAGCAACTTGCCTTTCTACTTCATTAGCAAGTTTGTCTCCTTCATAAATTGGGTAATCGCTTTCTTGGAGACTTTCCTCAATTGACGCTCTGACGTCTTCCACATCGGGGAGACCTAAAACTCCCATGGAATCTTCCAATGCTGATTTCAAATCGTTGTCTATGGTTTCTGGTAAATTGGTAAATTCATCGAAGAAATTTGTAAAGTAAGACTTAACCTTCTGAAATTCCTCAACAAACGAGTCAACAAAACTATCCACAATTCCACCAGAAGCATAGGCGGGTTTAGGAACTGCTGTAATTAGCGTACTAATAATTAACAACTGTATCCAAGTTTTGGTCACATTTTTCGCCATGATTGAACTCCTAAATTGAATAGTTACGAAAAAATGCTGAAGGCTGAAAAGTTAAAAATGAAAGCTAAACCATATAGCACTACGCATTGAGATTAGGACATTCCTAAACTCCGAAACGTAAGTCTAAGCTTACTTTTTACTTCTGACTTCTAACTTCTGACTTGCGCGTAGCGCTATAAAAGCGTATCCCTGACTTACCTAAATTATATACTATTTTTCAGCTTAATTATGAATTCGAACTTTGGCTCTCGGATCTGGTAACTTTGAATTGACGACTTGGACTTCTGAATTACGCATTTCTGCCATTTTTTTACTAGCATAATGCATAGCCATAATTTTATCCTTGGGATGTAAGCGCATTGCTGTCTGACGAATTGCTGATTCTTCAGGATTATTAGCAACTGCTGTTAACAGTGCTGAACCGGGATAAAATCGACAGTAGGTGTAAATCCCATTGTCATCGAGTAACCATTGAGAATACATTCCTTCTTGTTTAGGGAAAAATCCTTCTGTGGCATTTTTGTTAATAATCTCTGAAGGATATTTTAAAATATTAACAAAGCTATCCACTGCTGTTGGTTGAATTCTCCCTACTAAGCGAGTTGTTATATTCTGAAAAATTTTCGCTGCACTGGGAGACTTGGAAATAGTATCTGGATCTTGAGCCGATAAAATTACCCGAATTCCGGCTTTGGCTCCATTAGCACACAATCTGCCAATTAATTCAGCAATGGAATTATATTGGAACAGAATGGGACTTTCATCGATGAAAAATATACTCACAGGTGAGGCTAAAGAACGTCTTAATGCTGCTGAGTAAATCCCTAAAGAAAGTAGTGCAGCATCTTCGTCACTACTAATATTCCGTAAGGCAAAGACTAATAACTGAGCATCACTTCTAAAGGTAGAAGGACGACTAATCGCTTTTCCTACTCGGCTATTTATCCAATACCTCAGTCGCAATTTTACTTGATCCAAGCCTTGAAGGATATCCCCAGATACAGAGGTAACCCGCAATCTCTCTAAAGAACAAAAATCAATAAAATCCGCAAGGGTAGGCATTAATTGCCATTCTTGAGAGTCTAAGCCATTGATATTTGCTGCTACATAACGGTCATGGATTTGATCATCATCAAAAAAGGCTTTGATTGCTAAGCTTAACATGGCTCTGATGTTATCCGTATAAGTCCGGTCATGAAACGTCGTGGAGCCAAGAACCATTAGCATTAGTGCTTCGACTAAGAATTCTTTGTATTCTGTAAGTCTCTCTTGTTGTAGTTTAGCATCTAATCCCTTTAAATTGGGCAACTCGAAAAGATTAACTGCCTCTCGACCAATATCAAAATAAGCTCCTTTATCCCCGAGAAAAGCGGTGTAGTCACTAAAGGTAGAACTGCCATCGGGTTTTGGATAATCCATAGCTGAGATGGGGATACCATGAGCCAAGGCTTGGGTAATAATTCCCGATGCCAAAACAGATTTTCCACTGCGGGTGGTTCCGAAAATACCTAGGTTTTTATGCTGTTTGAATAAGTCAATAAAAACTGGCGTACCTCCTTCAGCAGAGATTAATTCAAATCCCGTTCTATCCACTGTCCGGGTTTTGACTACTGGCATTAACCCTGGTGCAATATGGCTTAAATAGGTATGCGATCGCTTAAATGGACTCATTAAGAGTCTGCTCCAGGAAATTGGCAAGGTTTCTAGCCAGATTTTCCAAGGATATTCGGTCTCCCTTACCATCCAAGCTGGTGGCGGAAAATAAGATTTTAAAGTATAACACGCCTGATCTAAATCTTGTGGAGAATCGCGATGGACTAAGAAAACAACTGAGACATTAAATGGCACGGCCCCTTCATAGATAGCCGCCTGAGCCTCGACATTTTTCTGAATATTTAATTGTGCTTTAACATTAATCGTATTTTTCTCTTGTGCATATTTTGAGGAGACATTTGCCTGTTTCGTCAGCGAATGCATTTTGCTGGTTACTGTTTTAATATTCGCTTTGGAAATCTCACAAAAACAATCGGTGTCATAGACCTCATCTTTTGCCATGACTTGCCAGAGATAGCGCATTTGGGATTCTTTATTCCTCCACCCCTCAGGCTTGTCTAAAAAGAGCATGACTGCCGTATACTGGTCTTTGAGATTAATCCAACGTCGATCAGCAAATGGAATAGCGGTATAGTCTTCCATTAACAGAGAAACCGGGTGGATTTCTGAGTAAACCTCCTCGGTAACTCCAGCTTCAGTTAAGGAAAGCAACTGGGGAACTGAACGAGGTGGTGTATTATTAAATCGCTGCCACACATAATTCCAACACTCTTGAGCAGAAAGAGGGCGAATCGATAGACCCATTTGATTGCTCAACAGCCTTTCCCAAAATTGATAGCCATTATTAAAGGCAATCTCTATCACTCTCTCGATCTGCTGTTTTTCATACTCATCCAGCTTGCCAATGAATCCGTTCCACCACTTGGTAGCTGTCATCAAAAATTCTTCGATTTTATCAGATGCTCCCTCTCGACCTGATTCTACGGTATAGGTAGCAAATAAATACAACGTCTTTGGCTTTCTAATTCCCCCTTTGGTCAAGTCTTGAATTCGCTTCTTTTCTCCCATGATTAGGTACTTTAACTCGTTAGAGTCTGTCCCCTTGATCAGCTGACTCAACGTGTTTTGTCTATCAGTGTCATCAGTGAAAGACTTTAGGTGAATCGTGAGGGTTTCCTGGTCTGGGAAATCTTTTAACCCAGCTTCGATGGCATCAAACACCGGGTCAATTAACTCCTGGCGTAAGGTGGTGTGTATGCCTCGACATTCAAAACCAAACACAAATTTATAGGAAGCTTCTCCTTTTCTGAGAATGTATGCCCCAACATCAGAGCCATCCAGTCTGACTTCTAGGAAACTAGCTAACTTACAGTCATCCTCGAACGGCTTTAAGGTTTTCTTTTTACCATTTCCTACATCAACCCGCTTCTTTCCCATCTTTTGTTTAGCTTGATCGTAAGCTTGAGTGGTTGTCATACTTTTTAGCCTTTGCCCTTTGCTTTTTCCCTTTTAACGTCTAAAAGCCTTTGGTATCTACCCATTCCTCTTGTCCATTGAGGTACAGGTATAAACTTAGAAAGAAATTTCCAATGGCTAGAGGAAGTTAGCACCCACCAAGTAGACATACCCCAAACTCCGAAACAAGATGTCCATACCCAACTAGCTCCTAGTACCCCCTTGACGATGTAATAGGCAATTGCCCAAATTATTGCCCAGGGGATAAACTGATCGGCTGGAATAGGACCAATTTTCGGTTTTTCATCAAGAGTTCGGTTAACACGACGGAATTGTTGCTCTGAATTATTTGCCATAGGTCAAGCTATTTTGGATCAGACTTGCGTTCCTATCAGTGATTGAAAAAACTTTCAATCTCAATAAAACCCTGACTACTCATCCCTTCAGCTATATCAAACTCAACAGGCAAATTAGATGTACCGTAGTTTATGCCCCTGTGCCAGTGATGTAGCCTGCTAACAGATCACCCAAGGTAACTACAATCAAAATGATGATTGGAGTACGGGCTAGGGTTTTCCAGTCATCATCTTGTTGGGCAGCATTGACTACTTTGACCAATGAAATGCCTAAATAAATTAGGAATAGTGCTCGTAAAACGTTAAACACCAGGGACACCAAATCGGCGTCTACTTCAGGAATAGCACTAGTTAGCCAATCTTCTGCGACTTGGAAAAACTGGGCATGGGCTGGCGCAGCGGTAAAGTCCAACATAAACCACAGAAAGGCGAATAGGAAAAGACAGGCTCCTAAACCATATTTCCTGATTAGCCGTTGAATTTGATTCCCAGAATTACTAGGTTGGACTCCAATCCACCTCACTCCCACAACTAGACACATCAAAAATGATACACCCATCAAAGGAGTGACGGAGGTACTGATATAGAGATCCAATGCCATTGCGATCGCAGCCATGACCATTAAATAGCCCAAGGGCACTTGCTTCAACTGAGCAAACAACTTAGCAAGCAACTTAGCAAACATAGTTTCTTTACTTTTCCAACGCTGTTGTTGACGAGGTGACATCGCAACAGAGGACTTGTTCACCATGGTGGATTTTTCTTTCCGTAATTTTTCTGACTCTTATTGTGATACAGAAAATTTTTAAACCGCAAAAGCGATCCTAGAGGAATAGTTCAATTTATTTTAATTAATAAATGTTACTGAGTTAAGGAGCATTTTGAATAAGCTAAATGATTGTAATTGCTTCACCTCAAGGATTACAATTACTTAACCTCTCAATATCATTGGCACAGCTCCCCAACAGTCTCACAATGTTACTCGTCCAAAAGGAATAGATAAATAAACTGAATTTTAATAAAACTCTGATAAAATAAAAAAAACTTAACAAAAAAAACGCTTAAACCCAACCTATAGGTAGAGGAGTTAGTGCTTAGTGGTTAATCAGCTATTTTGCTTAATTCTAAACTTAAAGCATGAAAATTTAACAATTAAACCTTAATCAATAATTGCTAAGCACTAATATCATGTCAGGATAATTACCCTTAATAAAAATCTGCCCCATCTCCCCATATTCCCCTCCTGGGAGGGGTTAGGGGTGGGTTCCCACACTCCCCATATTCCCCTCCTGGGAGTAGGGCTGTTTCATTCTGGCCAAAAATAGATGGGGAGATGGGGAGATGGGGAGATGGGGAGAATTTTGGACGAATAGTCGTGATTTTGGCCAAATTTATCTAACCATACTCAAAAGCCTAATCACGAATTGTTAGTCATTTGAGTTGATTGAAGCCGGCTAATTAGTCAGATTTTAATGACTAAATTTGGGGATTTTTCGGAAAATTTTGAGCTATTTCCCTATCCCCCTATCCCCCTATCCCCCTATCTCCAATAATCGTTAACTTATTAAAGTTTGAAACAGCCCTGCCTCCTGGGAGGGGTTAGGGGTGGGTTCCCACACTCCCCACCCTCCCCGCGCCCCCGCCCCAACAGTTATAGATTTACAACAAAAAGATGCATCCACCGAATCTTGGTATCTACTTCACCAAACCACTGCGAAGTGCTTGTACTGCTGCTTGTGTTCTATCGTCACAGCACAGTTTCCACAGCACAGACCGAATGTGAGTTTTAACTGTGCCAAGACCTAGCAATAATCGCTGGGCAATTTCGTCATTTGTATAACCGGCTACGATCAATTCCAAGACAGTTAGCTCCCGTTCAGTCAGTGGATTTTCCCTAAGAATCTGATAATAGTCAGGCTCACAGGAATTGATTAAAGTAATCCCAGAAAAATTCTTGCCGGGTGACTTGATACTGTTTTTTAGGAGATAACCAGCTATTTCTGGATCAATCCAGTGTTGCCCTTCATAGGTAGCTTTTAAAGCATCTAAGAAAGTACTGGTGTCTACATTAGTTTTAGGAAAATTGATACGTTTTAGATAATAGGAATCTACCCCAGCCCCAAAAGCGCTTATAACAAATTCTTCTGATGTGTCCCAAGATAGCAGCAATATGTTAGGAAAAAATGCCACTTTCCAATTTCTGACTAACCGCAATAACGCATCACTATTGCTTGAATGCTCTAAATTAATGACTACTATGTCCGGGTTAGATTTTTTTAAAAAGGCCGCCACATGACGCAAGCTAGAAACTTGAGACACCAAACTGACTTCTTTGTACTGCTCCAAGACTTTTCTGAGACCTAACTGCGTCAAATCACCCCTCTCAATCAGTAACACCCGAATTTCTTTGATTACGTTCATAACCATTGACTAGAACACTGATACCGAAATTGACAACTTAGGATGTGTTTGCTGACCTGACAACCCAAAAAAAAATGGAAGCGATTGGCCGTAGGCCACGCTACGCGAACGCGCTCCATAGCTCAAGATTGGTCAGCAAGCTTGTGATCACGAGTCGCCACCTACCGAAATTGTTTCCATCGGTTGATTAGCGCTTTGACCCAATATTACTGATGATACAACTCCGGAGTATTTTACGTGTGTCAATGATAACTTTTGGTTGACTATTTATAGTTGAAGGTTAACGACACTATGTCGTCAACCTTCAAAACCACTAAAATATTTCTCTTTTTTATCCTTATTTACCCTTAGTTGGATTTTTCGCTTGCTCTAAGGCAATTTCTTTAAGGGCTTGATAAGAGTTGATATTAGAAGCACCCTCAATTGCCTTGACCGCTAAATCCTGAACTTGTTTGAGGGCAGTATCGAGTTGCCCGGAAAGACTGTGTATCCGTGCTGAGGATTCTTTTATTGTCTGTTCCAGGGATTCAATTCTTAGCTGATAGACACGATTATTTCCTTCTAATTCCTTATTCTGTAAGTCGGCTTGAATTTTGACCTGGTGGCTAGCAATCGCTTTGCCTTCTTCTTGGGCTTTTTTGATAGCAACTGATTTTTCCTGGTCGAAGGCTTCTACCTTAGTTTTTAATTCTTCAAACTGCTTCTCTCGCTCTGCGATCGCATTTTCCCGCTCTGCCCATTGTTTCTCTTGTTGTTGCCTCGTTTCCTCCAATTCTTTGTATAAACGTTCTTGGTTATGGTTGTAGGTTTCTTGATCTAAGCTGCGTTGTAGGTCTAAATTATAATCATACTCTTGAGCATCTCGCTTACGGGTTTTATTTTGTTCTTCATTCCGTTCTTTAATAGCTCGTTGCTGTTCCTCTTGTTCTTTGTACCAGGATTGTTTTAACTGATTAATGTCCAGCTCTAACTCTTCCCGTTTTTGGTAAATTTCTTCATCGAAAGCTTTAGAGCTATTCTGATAGGTTTCGATTAAGGTATCTAAGGTATCGTCTTGAATTTCTGATAAATTGTGGAGTTCAGCAAGTTGTTGAGTTTCCTCAGTAACCGCTGTTCGTAATTCTTCTAGCTTAGCCGCTTCTGATGTTAGTTTTTCCGACAACTCACTGACACTACTCCCAAACCCTAATTGCAGCTTAACCAGGCTGTCTAGGGTATACCTCATTTTGTCTTTCATGACTTTTGCTGGTACAGATCCATTAGTTTGCTTTTTTTCCACCGTGGATACTTGAGGAGTTTGCGTTTTGTTCATCTGCTTCATTTCTTTTTCCAAAGCATTTCGTTCTGCTAGTAATTCCTTGTAAGCTTCTAAAATTTCTGCTTTGGTGTTCTTGCTGTTAGGTTTGCGTGTCATACTTTCAAGGTTATATTCTATTTGACAATTTCTGAACTGATATCACTATTCACTAATTTTGATCCTTGCTTCTTGAAGACCCATCAAAAGCTTTCAAGGTCAGGGCTTGGGACTGTTTCAAGGTCTCTTGTAGCTGACTATAGAGATTTTCAATTTGTTTATTTTGTTTTTCTATGTGTTGCTCCAGGGACTGAATTTTAACGTCATAACCCTGTTGAGTAACTTCCCAGCCTTTGGTTAGTAAATCAGCCTGTACTTTAGCGTCGTTTTGGACTTTTTTAATGGCTTTATCTTTTACTTTTTTAACGATTTCATCTAGCTCAGCAGGGAAAGCTTCCACTTTCTGTTGATACTCCTCAAACAGGTCTTGAGATTCTTGTAGCTTCTGTTCTCGCTCAGACCATTGCTTTTCTTTTTCTTGATTGGCCTCTTGCAATTCTCGCTCCTGGTTACGGCTCAGTTCTTCATACTGATCCGTCTCAATTTTACGGTTACGTTCTAATTCGTATTGATAGTCAGCTTCTTGGCGTTGTCGTTCCCGAGCCAATAATTCGTTTTGTTCTTGACGTGCTATTTCAAAGTCTTCCTGGTCTTTTTGCCAAAGCTTACGTTTTTGCTCTTGGTCTTTTTCGATCTCTTCTCGCTGTTGATCTGCTTTTTGCTCTAGGGATTTTAGCTTTTCTTGGTGCTCTTGATTGAGCAAATGTAAGGCATCAGCTACAACTCGAATTTGCTGAAGGTATTGCAAGTGTTCAGTTTCTACTTTAATCGCCAGCTTTAGCTCATCAAGTTTAGAGGCTTCTGAGGATAATTTTTCTGACAATTCATTAACGATGGTGCCAAACTCTAGCTGTAAATCAGCCATTCCTTTGACAATATTATCAACGGTATAGTTTGAGGCAGTTTCCAGGACTTGTTGATTTTTAGCTTTTTCCGCTTCTTCTTCTTTGGTGGCAATTTTTGAGTCAATGTTTTGCCGCTCTTTTAGGATTTGCTCAAAGGCTTGGAAAATCTGGTCTTTGCTGTCTTTTGTGGCAACCATATAGTGTGTTCCTTTGACGATATTTAGATTTTTTTAATTGAAAATGATTACTTGAAAATTGCTATAGCGCAGGGAATAGGGAGTAGGGAGTAGGGAGTAGGGAGTAGGGAATCGGGAATCGGGAATTGGGAATCGGGAAAAAATAGGTGTGTGTATTTCATTAATATGGAAAACGCTATAGTAGCCGGTGGCTGGTTAGCAATATTCATCCACCCTGGGAGATCCCCCCTAACCCCCCTTAACAAGGCAGGGCTGTTTCATTCTCGCAAAAAATAGATGGGGAGATGGGGAGATGGGGAGATGGGGAGAATTTTGGACTAATACTCGGGATTTTGGGCAAATTTATCGTTCCCTTCCTCGAAGGCCGTTAACAAATTGTTAGTGATTTGAGTTGATTGAAGGCGGTTAATTCGTAAGATTTTAATGACTAAATTTGGGCATTTTTCGGTAAATTTTAGTTTATTTCCCTATCCCCCTATCCCCCTATCCCCCTATCTCCAATAATCGTTAACTTACTAAAGTTTGAAACAGCCCTGCCTTAACAAGGGGGGAACAATAGACCCCATGAACAAAAAGTCTATGGTTGCTCTGGCTTCCCCCTTCCGCGCGGGGGACGGGAGGGGGATCCCGACGGGTGGTTGGGGGGATTTATCCAAAAGCCACGCAGTATTGACAATGCTCTTATTTGAGTTGACACTCCCCGGTCTAAAGACACGGGGATTCTTCACTCAATGATCCAACTTGCTCAACCAGGTCGGAACCAGGAAAAGTAGAGGCCGAATCTCCTGAAGCGTTTAGGTCTTTGACGACCCAAGTTCCGGTGTGCCCCACCGTACTCAAAGCTCTTTTAAGGATGTTTATTGCGGCATTATGGTCTCTGTCTAACTGGCAGCCACACTTACAGGCGTGAGTCCTAGTTGATAGAGACTTTTTCACTACTTCGCCGCAATTGGAGCAATTCTGGCTGGTATAGGCGGGATTTACTGCAACCGTCACCTTCCCAAATTTCGTACCAAAGTGCTCCATCCATTTCCGAAATTGATACCAACCTGCATCATTAATAGACTTAGCTAAACAGTGATTTTTGGCTAGGTTTTTAACCCTTAAATCTTCATAGGCGACCAGATCGTTAGACCGGATTACGCAGCGCGCCGGAGACGAAACCTTAGAATAAAGAAGCCTTAATAACAAAGATTTAACCCTTTTATGCATAGCCGACTAACCATAAAGGCTTCTTTATTCTTACGGTAACTTCTAACCAGTCTCTTGGCGTGCTCTTCACGTTGCCTACTTATTTTAAGGTGATGTCTGCCTAGTCTATTAACTGCTTTTCTGCGATTGGATGAACCTTTCTTTTTTCTAGAAACTCTGCGCTGATAGAACTTAAGGCGCTTCTCTCCCGTCCTGTAAAAGCGGGGATTTGGTTCAGTTTCTCCAGCGGAATCAGTATAGAAATCTTTTAGTCCAACATCCAGCCCGATAGCCGTCCCAGTTGGTTCTAGATCTTCTTTGATGTCTACTGAAATACAAAACTGGATATAGTAGCCATCAGCCCGACGGACTATCCGAACCCGCTTAATCTGTTTTTTGTCGAAACGCCATAAGTCCCATTTACCTTTAAGTTTGAGCTTACCGATCCCCTTCAAGTCACTAAAGGTGATTGATTTATTGTCAGGAGACAACTTCCAGCCAGACTGCTTATACTCCACTGAACGGCAGTTTTTCTGGAATTTAGGAAAGCCTTTTTTGCCAGGTACTTTTTTCTTGCAGTTGTCAAAGAATCGAACGATTGACGACCATGCTCTCTCAGCGCTAGACTGTCGAGCGGTAGAGTTTAATTCATTGGCGAAAGGGAAGTTATTAGCCAGTACTGCACTGTATTTGTTGAGGTCAAATTTGCTGACCCCTTTATTGTCCATCCAGTACCTAAGACAGCTATTACGGATGAACTGGACTGTCCGAATAGCCTCATTGATCCCAGAGTATTGATGTTTGTTTCCTTTCGCCTTAAACTCTAGAATTATCATCAGTTTCTTAAAGTTACCGTAAGAATAGTGGAGCCTTATAACAACAGTTTTAACCCTTTTCGCATAGCCGACCAACCATAAAGGCTCCACTATTCTAAGGTTTCGTCTCTGACCTCAACTGTTTCTACTATTATTCTACAACATCCAGACTAAGATTCCAGATTTTCTCTAAATATTTTGATCACGGCGGCTAAAGACCGCGCTTGTTCCTTCATCCCCGGTCTAAAGACACGGGGTTTTCGGCTAATGGGGATTTTTATAATTCCCAAACAAGAGGTTTCCCTATCAGCCAGTGGCTAATGGCAAGTACCCGAAACTACCCACAGCGATACGCGATCGCGTAGCGTGGCCGTAGGCCAATCGCTGCTCTAGAATCGTTCGTTGTAGGAGGGATGTGATGCCTCTAGGGGTGTGGGTGCAATGGTTAAGAGGAAAGACTATAGTAGTACAAATGTTCTACTTGATTGTACTGAAACTCCAGTGGATAAGTCAAGGGCAAATTGCCCATGCTAGGCTGGAATTCAAGTAGCTTTGTCATAGAAAAACACCTGAAACCCTGTTTATACAAGGGTTTCAGGCTTAATTTAATCAGGAGCCAAATCTAGGGAATCGGGAATCGGGAATCGGGAATCGGGAATCGGGAATCGGGAATCGGGAACAGCGGATCTGGGAATCGGGAATCGGGAATCGGGAACAGGGAATAGGGAATAGGGAACAGGGAACAGAGCTGGTTGAGTGACTTTAGATCATGGCGTAGGTTGGGTTGAGGCAACGAAACCCAACAAAGCGTGAGGCGTTAGTTGGGTTAGCGATCGCGTAATCCAACCTACGGGAGAATCAGCATTTCAAGGGTCTTGTCAGTTAATCCCCGGTCCGGGGTGGGTGACCGGGTGTGGGGAAAATAGAAGGGAAAATCCCTCAATTCAATTCTCTGGAAGACATTCCCAACTGATATCCCAGGGCCTTCTTCTTCATGGTCTGGAAAATGTTGTAAAATCCATTAGCGCGAGAAGGGGTTAAACTAGCGTTCAATCCTATGTCTTGAATAAAGTCAGGAGATAGGTTGACAATCTCTGTCGGCGTCAGTCCATTCAAGCCTTCAATCAACAACGCTACTAATCCTTTAACCAATTGGGCATCTGAGTCTCCCTGATACAAGACTTTGCCATCATCCAAGTTAGCGGTGATATAAACCTGGGACACGCAGCCAGGAACTTTGTTTTCTGGCACTTTATCAGTTTCTGGCATTGTCTGAAGCTTCTTGGCGTACCACAGCAACTGCTGATACCGTTGCTTGGGGTCTTTGCGGCGCTGAAAGCGTTCTACAATCCGAGCAAGAGCTTCTGGTAAAGGGCTTGAGGTGGCTGACATACCCAATGTTTAAAAAGGATTAACCATTTTATTTATAGCAGTTCTCAATACCGAATTGATAACTGCTATAAATGCATATTAGCGTGAGCATTCAGTGGTCAGCCGTCAGTGGTCAGCCGTCAGTGGTCAGTGGTCAGTGGTCAGCGGTCAGTGGTCAGCGGTCAGTGGTCAGCGATCAGCCGTCAGCAGACTTAACTCAGATTAAACCAATGGTTACCTCTTTTATTAAAAAGCTGAATGCTGAATGCTGAATGCTGAATGCTGAATGCTGATAGCTGAAAGCTGATAGCTGATCAGTAAGACCCAGAGGAGTACATAGTTTGTGAGCCAAGATAAATCGTCAACCTTTGATAAACAAAATCCTCGCCAGTTAGCATTCCTAGCTCTCCGGGATATTCATCGGCGGGGTGCTTTTGCTGATATTGCCCTGAATCGAGTGCTACACACTGCTCAGTTAACTGGTGCTGATCGGGGCTTAGTGACAGAATTAGTTTATGGTAGTGTTCGACGACAGCGCACTCTGGATGCTCTACTTGACCAGTTGGGCAAAAAGAAAGCGAATCAACAACCTCCAGATTTGCGCACTATACTTCACCTTGGACTATATCAGCTCCGCTATCAAGCCCGAATTCCTGCTTCAGCAGCGGTCAATACGACGGTTGAGCTAGCCAAGAACAATGGCTTCAAAGGACTGGCAGGGGTGGTTAATGGTTTATTACGAAACTATGCCCGTTTAGCTGCCAATTCCCCTGACCCTTTGCAGTTGCCAGAAGGGGATATCGAGGGTTTGGGCATTTTACACAGTTTTCCCGATTGGATGATCCAGCTGTGGTTACAACAGCTGGGAGCAGAGGAAACAGAACAGCTGTGTCAATGGTTTAACCAATCTCCTACCATTGACTTACGGGTCAATCCCCTCAAGGTGTCGATGGAGGAGGTGGAGGCAGGGATGCAATCTGCTGAAGTGGCTATTCAGCGGGTACCTCAGTTGGTGTCTCACGAGGATGAGGGGAATGGTGAGATTATCCCTATTTTCAGCAATGCAGCTCAGGTCCCCCAAGCACTGCGGGTTGTGGGTGGTGTTGGTGCGATTCAAGAGCTACCGGGATTTAAGGAGGGTTGGTGGACTGTTCAAGATTGTAGTGCCCAGCTGGTCAGTTATCTGTTGGACCCTCAACCTGGTGATGTGGTGATTGATGCCTGTGCGGCACCGGGGGGCAAGACAACTCATATTGCGGAATTAATGGCAGATCAGGGAAAGATTTGGGCATGCGATCGCTCGGCTTCCCGCCTCAAAAAAGTCCAACAGAATGCCGAACGGTTACAATTACAATCCATTCACATTACTACTGGTGATAGTCGCGATTGCCCTGAATTTACTAACATCGCTAATGCTGTGTTATTAGATGCTCCCTGTTCCGGTAATGGTACCCTTCACCGACGTCCTGATATTCGTTGGCGCATGACTCCAGAAAAAGTCCAGGAACTTACTGTTTTGCAAAAAGAATTGTTAGAGCATAGCGCAACTTGGGTCAAGCCCGGAGGTGTGTTAGTCTATGCTACCTGTACCTTAAATCCTCAAGAAAATGAGGGGGTAATACAATGGTTTCTGGAAGGTCATTCTCAGTGGCAAATTGAACCCCCTACTCTTTCGTTTCTTAAGGGGTTTTCAACACCGGAAGGTTGGCTGAAAGTTGTGCCCTATCGAGACCAGATGGATGGTTTTTTTATGGTGCGGTTGAAACGAATGGATTAGTTAAGGGATATAGGAAGGGGAATCGGGAATCGGGAATCGGGAATCGGGAATCGGGGAGAGTAGTAGGGTGGGCAAAAATAGTTTTTTTTGATTATTAATGATTATACTATTTTGCCAGGGCTATTTCATTCTAAAAAGTTGCTTAAGCGTGTCTAGACCAAAAGAACAAAGTCGTTGAGCTTGTGCCATATTTTTAAACATTTGGTCACGGTATAAATTGAGTGTAAAATTACGAGCTATGG
>NZ_JAAHHZ010000013.1:0-30379 GCF_010672005.1 Moorena sp. SIO4A5
GAGAACTTCTACAATTAATAGAGACCATACTGGTGTATAAGTTACCCAAACTCAGTCGCACGGAGATAGAAGCCATGTTTAGTTTAAGTGATTTACGGCAAACTAAAGTTTATCAGGAGGCTTTAGCCGAAGGTAGGCTTGAAGGCATACAAGAAGGCAGACTTGAAGGTATACAAGAAGGTAGACTTGAAGGTAAAATTCAAGGCAAATTAGAGTCGATACCTCGGTTGTTAGCGTTGGGGTTAACCGTAGAACAAGTTGCCCAAGCTTTAGAATTAGAGGTTGAACTTGTGAAACAGGTGCTCCAGCAGTCAACGGATCCCTGAAACAACAAGCATCCCATAGAAAAATCGCATTCCCTAGGCTAGGGTGGGCAAATAATGAGAGTTTGGCAATTTTATCAGCAGTCATGTCCATTTGACCACCCTACAAGATCCCTATCCTAAATTCCCGATTACCAATTCTTAATTCTCAATTCTCAATTCTCAATTCTTAATTCTCCATTCTTAATTCTCCATTCCCGATTCCCGATTCCCGATTCCCGATTCCCGATTCCCGATTACCTATTACTTAGAAAAAGGCGAAAGGGCAAAGAAGATTCCACGCCTAGGAATAAACTACCCGAAAACCGTGGTTATGCTTCCTGCTGCTCGTCGAGCTACTGAGGCGATAGGTACAGCGGCAGTACCTTGAGTTGCCGTTCCAAGAGCCACCGCGCAGCAACCGATTATTATTATTATCAATACGGGCACTACCGTCTACTGGGGCACCATAATAGTTGCCATGCCAGGTATCTTCACACCATTCCCTGACATTACCCATCATATCATACAATTTCCAGTTATTCGGGTTTTTTTGTCCTACTGGATGAGTTTTGTGATCAGAATTACGATTGTACCAAGCATACTCTCCTAGTTCTGACTCATTGTCACCAAAGTAATATCTAGTTGTCGTACCTGCTCGACAGGCATATTCCCATTCTGCCTCACTCGGCAAACGGAATTTTCGACCCTGGAGTGGACCCTGAAATTTTTGATTGAGTCGCTCACAAAATTTTTGACAATCATGCCATGATACATTATCAACGGGTAGCTTATCGCCTTTAAAGTTAGATAGGTTTTTGGGGTCATCCTCAATCTTAAGTTTAGGGTTACCAAGAACGGCTTGCCACTGCTGCTGAGTTACTGGAAATTGTCCCATCCAGAACCCTGATACATTTACCAAATGCTGGGGGCCTTCGTCATCACTGCGCCTAAATTCACTAATAGGGGAACCCATCAAGAACATACCTCCTGGGATGTATGCCATTTCCAAAATGACTCCTTGAGCTAACTTAAAGGATTCTATTTTTATGTCATATAATTTTGGCTCATATAAAAGCTTTATGATGTAGGCTTTGAGGCTATCGTCTAACCCTTGCACTTTATTGTCTACATAGTTTTTCACTGCCAGTTGCGTGGGGACTACTACCAGGGAGGATTCTCTGGATTGGCCGATGGTCTCACTAAATTGCGCTACTTGTACGCCCTGCCCCAGTTGCAGACTGCCATTGAGCTGTGTAGCACCCTCTACCGTCAGCGTCTCACTGACTTGGAGCTTTTTAGTTTCAAACGACTCTCTGGCGCTAGCTTTTACCCCTTGGACTTGGTGTTCTACATAGGTTTTCACTGCCAGTTGCGTGGGGACAGCTTGATTCGAGTTGTCTGCCAAGGTAATATCGCTGGAAAATTCATTGACCGCTTCTCCTAATTCTAGTTTCAGGTTTCCCTTGACTTCCAGTTTAGCGGTGGGAGTGTCTGTGCCAATTCCTACGTTGCCCTTAACGTTCAGGGCTTCTGCAATGGTTAGAGGTCCCTGGAAGCTTGTTGCTTTTTGTTTTATGTCTTTAAGAGTATTCCCCAAACGGTCAATTTCACCCATGGCGGCATTCCAATCTGCCGAAAGGATCAAATCTCCAGGATTTTTCTGTTTTGGTTCAAAGCCGTTGGTCATTGCTGCTCCCTAAGCTTTCTAATTCTCACTAAAATAAAATTTCCCACACAAGAGTTAACTTAAATTTATCGCTCTTGGTAATTACAGGAAAAATCACTCGATTATACATGATTCCCTTGCCTTTTTCTAGGCTATTGAACAAACCCGCCTCAGTCAACTCAACTGGCTGTTTATCAGGTTCCCCAAAATCTAGGTCTACAGACAACATAATTTTACACTTTTTACTGTCACCGTCTCCAGTCTCGATTAAATCTTTGGACTCAAACGGTTTAAGTTCTTTCCGAAACACCTCCTGTCCCAATTGAGTATCCGTAGCTGGAGCAACTTTGGTGCTGCCGCCAGTCCCTAATGCGATGTAGCGGATCGGATCAATGGTTTGATTAGTAAATAACTTGGCAACTAATTCCCGCCCTGTGTAAACAATCGAGTTGTCAGCTTTAACTTCCTGCACCAGCTGAGCTTGAGGATTATATTTTTGGATAGTCAACCTACCTTTCATGTCGAGGGTTTCGGCAATTATCATAGAATTAAGAATCGGGAATCGGGAATCGGGAATCGGGAATCGGGAATCGGGAATCGGGAATCGGGAATCGGGAATCGGGAATCGGGAAGTTAGAAGTTATAAATTAGAAGTTAGAAGTTAGAAGTTAGAAGTTATAAATTAGAAGTTAAAAGTTAGAAGTTAGAAGTTAGAAGTTAGAAGTTAGAAGTTAGAAGTTAAAAGTTAAAAGTTAAAACTTGGCATTCACCCTCCCGACTCCCGACTCCCGACTCCCGACTCCCGACTCCCGACTCCCGACTCCCTACTCCCTACTCCCTTTCTTCAACCAAAACCATTCCCGCTATCAAAGCCAGTATAGTCAAATACTCCACAAGTAAGCAGGTTATCAGACATTTCGTGGACTACTCCCTCTGGATAGGGAACCTGAAGACTACTAATAGTCAAGGTATCTTCGGCAAGATGTTCTTCCAGAAAAGGAGAACGCTCGACTCCCAACCGTGCTACCATCTCGTGAGTTTCCTGAAAGCGCTTTTCATAGGTAATCATCCCCAGAACACCAGCGGCTTTAACCTTGTCAATAATTCCAGCAATTTGATGACGAGGATGATCCCCTGCTTGCTGAAACTTATCAGTAAAGCCGGGAATATCCCAAGGAATTTTTACCTCAAACACCCCTGGGGTGAGTTTGTAGAGTCTCATTTCCAGAGAGACGGCGGGTTGACTCAAGGCAAAGGTGGTTTCACCAAAGCGCTGTTGGTCAAATCGTGCCAGGGGAACCCCATCAGCTAACTGGGCTTCCAGCCGCCAGCGAGAGGTTTGGGTTGGTAGTTGGGGCGTTCCTTCTGTTGCATAAGGTTTACCGTTGACTTCAACAGTATTCTCTCGAAAGGACAATACATCGGATGCCCTCGCTTCTCCTTGGTAAGTAACCGATTCTTCAGTATCGCACCTAACAACTCGCAAATTGTATAATACCACAGGCAGACTTGGCTGAACTGCCAGGAAAATTTCGATTTTCTCAGGCTGCGGGTTGGGGTTATATACCTCAAATTCTTCCCCAAGTGTCAGCACGTAGGAATGTTCTGGCTGATTATGAGGATGCAACTGAGTCAGCCGAGGCATGAACTCTTTAATTTCAATGGTTTCCTTAGCAGCTTGAGCTGCGGGAGAATCTCCTAAAATTCCCAAGTTGGCTGCCACCAAATCAATAATCCCTTGCTTGGTAGCTGCTCCTTGACGGAGGATTTGAATCAAGCCTTTGAGTCGCTCTCGGTAAGGAGCATAACTCTTGGCAATTTCATTGGGATAGGCTGCTTCTAGCAATTGCCGATTCTGGATAATCAGATCAGCTCCCTGGGGAGGGGTTTCTGGTCGGGGTTGGTCGGTGTCTTGGTAAGTTTTTTGGTATAGTGAGGGGTCTTCAAGACAAAGATTGAGTCCGTTTATTAACCCCTGTTCTACCTCCGCCAGAGTGGGAATAGGGCTAGGGCTGATATAGTCTGGATAGGCAGCATCTAACAACAAGCGATTGAAACGTTGTCGGTCTTCCCCGATTGGTTGTTGTGCCAGCAATTGCTGAGCGGCTTTGCCAAGTTTCAGGGTTTGGAAGTATCGCTTATTTTTCCCATAGAGGGAGGGATTAACCAGCTGTTGGTTGAGTGTTTGCACCAGTCCCTGCTGTAGGGGGTCAGGAAGCGGGGGGAAACCGTCATAGTGATTCAGCAGTTCCAGGGTTTCTGGGGGCAAGTGAATCTTGAGATAATGACTGAGTGGATCGGTATCAACGGTAGCAACCAACAGCTTAATGGCCAGACCGGGCAGATCCCTGAAAGACTCTAGGTTAAATTGAGCCTGGGAAACCTGATAGCGCTCCAGAAGGGTCTTGGTATCGTGATCAAGTTGCGATCGCAAATACTGAGACAGTTCATCCCTGCCTTCATGAAGTTTCTTGGCCAAGTTACTGACATTTTTAAGACTCCCTGGACTAAACTGGTGACTAACCTGTACCAGTTGAGAGGTGCCCCCTAAAGCTTCTAGGTAGAGAGCAAAAAGTTGATCTAAATCTCCCTTTTTGTTAGCAATAAAGCCTTGAGACCCTTCATTGTCAGCGGTATCCACATGATGGGAACGCATCACAGCGAGCAAGTCGGTTTCCCCTTGCTCTAGCAAGACGCCAAAGACATCAATAAATTGGTAGAGCAAACTCTCAACATTGGCTCCGTCATAGAAGTGAGGAAACCGATTGGTGATGCTGGTGGTTTTGCCGCGTTTTTCCATTACCTATTACCCATTACCTACTCAAAGTCCCCCTTTCTAAGAGGATATCTGAAAAGTTTTTTGATACTGAATTTTGCCCCCCTAGCCCCCCAATTCTGGGGGGAAGAAGCATCCAATTAGCTGGGAAAAGTCCCCCTTGCTAAGGGGGATTTAGGGGGATCCCCACCTCATGGGATAGAGAATTGCTACATTACTTATCTTCAATTACAATTTCCAAAGTAGACGGCACTTGTAACTGAATCTCAGCCCGTTCTACAATCGCAATGGGAATATTGTCCTGATAGGAGCTACCCTTGGCTCTGAGTTCAAGCTGATCAATCGTGTAGCTAGAATCTCCGAGAAAGCTTCGGAGTGCTTCCATTAACTTCTCCTGATTTTCCTTTGAAACTTGGCCATTGCTGATGAAAATCTTAAGGATTTCCTTGGCCAGATTGCCTGCCTTAGTCCTGATATCCACCAGCAGCAGAGTTTTCAATTGGTTATAATCCAGATTTTCTCCCACTGCTAGTTTGGGTAACTGCTCCAGAGAGGGAGTCACAATACTTGTAACTGCAGCTTTCATGGCATTCTTTAGTTGTGCTGGAGCAACAGTTTTGGGAACCGCAACCGCCGGAGTTAGCCTTAAATTCAAAGTAGCGATCGCAACCTCAACAACCTAGATATCGCTGGTAATGATAAACTTATCAGCATCACCTAACTGAGTTTTTTCAAATTTGTTTACCTGAATTTGCTTCTGGTCTCGGTCAATTATATCCTCAGCATCTTCCCCATTAATAAACCGAAAATCCTCCAGTTTCCAATTAATATCTAGCACTGATTCTACGGTTTTTGCTTGCTTAACCAGCTGCTCAAGTTGAATATTTTCTTCTGGTTGGAGTTGCTCAAAATAAGCACTAACCTGCTCCTCAACCTGTTGGTAAATGTGCTGCTTCTCTTGTTGGGTAACTGTAACCGGTAGGATTAACTTCAATGCTCCAGTAATGGTGAGTAATCTCTCATAGAGAAATACCGAACTGAGCTGAGCCTGCTCCACAAACGTGACCTTAACGGTTTCGCCATCAAAGGGAATCCCTGGTTGCCAGAAGGAGGGAATTAACTTGATTGCTTCGATGGTGGTGATTGTTTCAATTCTTGCCTTAATCTCACTTTTAACCACTTCCTGGGATGGTTTGAAGTCAGCAAAATATTGTTTTAGCGCTGTTTCAATTGCCTGTTGTTTCTGGTCATCTAGTGCTTGAGCCTTAATTTGTAAGGCTACAAGCAGGGGTTTGATTTCTGAGGCAACGCGAACCGAGTGGGGGGTGAACTTTTCTAAGATATCTACTTCTAGCCGTTTCACTGGCGTTTCGGAGGATTTATAGTGCTGGGTAGACAGTTCAGTGCCTTCTGAATTACGAATACTGGTCGTGAGGGTAAAATCAACTAAATCATTGACACCGTTGCAGCCTAGTATCTTCCTCGTGAGTTGAGAGATCAGCAGGGGTTGACCCATTTTCTGGTCTTTGAGATGGGAGATAATTGTCTGCTGGACCTGTTCTTCCAACTGTAGCCGTTCCTCTGGAGACAGTTTCAGTTCTGGTTGGAGTTCAAGTTGGAATACCCCATCAACGTTCACTGCTGTCGCCGGTTTAAGTAATGGGTAGATTCCCGCTGCCTTAACTCGGTCAATTTCCTGTTTGAGCTGACTAACTTTCTCAAGATCTGTAAAATCAATGCCATCAACGAATATTTCAATAATGCCAAAGTCTTGCCGTGAAATAGGCCGCTCATTGCTAACCGTAAGAGTTACCCTATCAACCACTAACTCTTTCCAAGTTGCATTAGCCTGAGCTTCCCCAGCTGCTCCAGGAATACCAGCCTCTACCTCCACCTCCACTGCTGGATTTTGACCTGCTGAGAGGATTACCTCTTGAGTGGTGTGATAGTCTTTAGTTTTTGTGTCTGAGACTTGGAGTGTTATAGTTGTCCCTTTGGGAACCTTAAGCTCTTCAGTAAGGGACTCACGATGAGTAACCATTACCTTGCCCCTAGGGAAGTGGAAGTTTTCTCTAACTTGCACTTCCCTCACCCCAGGTAAACTCAACAGAGCATTCCGGATGGAAGTAGTATTACCGCCACTGGTCGCCAACAAGGTTTGCTTGGCTCGTTGGCGCAGTTGTTCGTCACTCTCCTGTAGTTTACCGGTAAATCCCAGGGTTTCTTGATTATTAACTGACTTCACCCCCACTACCGGCTGAGGCATCACCACAATGGTTTCAGCTTCAGTTTCCTCTGTTTTACCCCGTCGTAGAGCCTGGACTCTCACCTGGGCAGTGGTTTGGTCTTTGGAAATCTTGCCTTCTTCAATGGTCTTGTAGGCTTTTTTGGGAGACTCCTGGGTATCTTCCGTAGTAACTAGTGTACCTTTGGGAATAAAAATATCTTCATCAATGCCGATATCTCGCGTAAAGGTAACTTTTCCGGTAGCATAGTCCGGTTCTCCCCGCTTAATGCCTAAAATGGCAACAACTTTGTCAAGGTCAATGCCTTCGGCGGTATCCACAAAACCAGAGAGATATACCCGTTGCATCTGCTCGTAGAGGACGGCGAGTTCCCAAGCAAAAGATTCGTATAGAGTGCGCACCACACTGCCTTCTTGAAAATCTGTTAGTGTGGGAGGAGTGCGACTCTGCATCGCCTCGAACAGTTGAGCAAAGCCTTTTTTGTCAAAAACCATCACATTACGCTCCAGGTACGGAGAAGCTCAGGGTCAAGGGTGTTTCCTCACCTACAGGTTTAAGGACTAAAGTTGCTACGAGTGTATAACGTTGCTGACGAGAGGGAGGCTCAAAATAGATTGCCTTGATTTCTTCTATCCGAGGTTCTTGAGCTAGACACTCACGGATATAGAGATTAGCAAGGGAGCGAAGACGATTATTATTTTGTTCACCCACTAACAGGTGGAGCCGTGACCCATAATTGGGATGTCCCAAAGCGGCAAGCTCCCCTTTACGGGTGTAAAGGCGATTGAGAATTGCCTGAGCCAAATTATCTAAACCTGTCGCTGTGGCCAAGTCACGATTGACACTTTGAAGGTCTACGAATTGTCGCTCAGAAATGAATTGTCCGCTGTGGCGGCGAGTGAATAATAAATCTTTTTCCATTTGGTGATGGGGAATGGGGAATGGGGAATGGGGAATGGGGAATCGGGAATCGGGAATCGGGAATCGGGAATCGGGAATCGGGAATCGGGAATCGGGAATCGGGAATCGGGAATCGGGAATCGGGAATCGGGAATCGGGAATCGGGAATCGGGAATCGGGAATCGGGAATGGCTGATGGCTGATGGCTGATGGCTGATGGCTGATGGGGAATGGGGAATTTTGCGATCGCACTAAACTGATTTTACAAACAAGCTTGTAGGGTGGGCAAAAACATTTTGATTCACATGAGTATTCTAGATAAGATAACTTTGCCCACCCTACTTTAATTGGTATTTTTTTGACTGCTCTCAATTTACGCTGAAACTCAGGAGTAAGTTGCACCTCAACTAACGGAGCGTCAGTCAATATCAATTCCCTCCCAGATTTGAGAAATGGGTAGGGTTTGTCCAGTCACAGCTTGCTGCCAAGATTTGCGAAAGCTTTCTGCTGAAAAGTCAGTATTATCGCCTTCTGGTATAGTTTTAATTTCTAGGGCATGGTTCTTTTGAATAATTGTGGATAGTATTTTGAGTAGTTCAAGCTGCTCTACTAATGAAAGGGACTGAGCAATGTTGACCGCTTCTTGAAGCTGTGATTTCATTAATCTCCTCTATTTATAATTAGAGCAATTTTATATCCCATCAGGTAAAAATTGATCCCCCTAAATCCCCCTTAATAAGGGGGACTTTGAGGTTGACAACCGTGCCTCATAACTACGATAAACACTATATAGTGTCTACAGTAAAATAATAGAATATTCTTTACCCATTCCCGATTCCCGATTCCCGATTCCCGATTCCCTATTACCCATTACCCATTACCCATTACCCATTACCCATTACCCATTACCTATTACCTATTACCCATTACCTATTACCTAAATTGGTAACTCCTTATCGGCAACCGTCAAGCCTTGAGTTACCTCCAAATTGCCGTTAATTTTAAGAGTTTTTGATGGATTGAGAGGGGACAATTCGATATCACCTTGATCAGAAATATTAAGGCGTAAAATTTCCTCTCCCTTCATCGTGATCACCAACCCCGCCTTTGCCTCTGAGACATCCAACACCAGCTCATCCTTAATCGTGATTCCCTTCTCAGCCACCAGGGGTCCGGTTGCCGTTACGTTGTTATTCGTTTCTAGGGAAATACCATCCTCTTGATGTAAACAAATTAGAGCATGACCAGGACTTTTTTCACCATTCTTTTTACCATGAGGACATTGCTCATCTGTCCCCTCACACCAACCATTTTCATCAGGTTCCTCAATGGGGCTAGGCATATCATAAGGACAGACGAAAATTTTGAGGTAAACAGGATGGTCTCCTTTTAGATCTTGAATTGAGCCATTTAAAAATTTATAATCGCTATTTGCCCCTTTGATTCTAACCATTACCCCACCTTGGTATTTCTCGCCTTTGCCTGAATTGAATTAATCTTCTCTGTTGGCACCATCACCGGACAGGGAGCGCCGAGGTTACCCACATGGGTGTGGGTACTCAGAATAATATCGTCACTATCACCAACCGCATTAGCCGGTAACCGTCCACCAACTTGTACAGAAGCCGTACTTGCATCCCCAATCTTGATCGAACCTACACTTTTGACGGTGACATTAGAGCTAGCTGCATCAATGGTGATGCCCCCACTTTCAACTTTAATCTTGCAGGTGCCGTTATCAATAGTGATATTACCACCAGATAAAGCCACGGTACATTTTTCGTTTTTCAGGGTAGCATCTCCTCCTTCCAGGGTGACATGGCACTTTTCGTTGGTGAGATCAATTTTTTCATCATCGACAGTAATCACCTGTTTCTCATTTTTACTAGTAATAGTAACTACCCCCTCCTGATCAATTTTCAAACTACCCCCGTCTTTCGGGTTATTTTGTAGGTAGAATTCCTTTTCCTTGTTGACAGGGGGTTGGTCTTGGTCATTGTAGAGCCGACCAATAATCACAGGAGCATTGAGATTACCCCCAATAAAGGTAACCAACACCAAATCCCCAACATTGGGAATATTAACCAGTCCTAAATGGGGGGTTGCTACTGGCACTTTGCGCAATTCAAAGTCTTTGCCGTCTGGCTGTTTCTTGTTCTTTAACTTGACTGAACATTGGTAGTTGTCCTTGTCACTCTCAGAGGTATGGGGAAACACCGCTGTCACAATCCCCAACTCAGTAGTGTAAACTTTACGTGCTTCCTGCCGAGCAACCTTCTGCATTACTCCAACAATCGAGTCTGTCACACTTCCTCCCAATCAATTACAGTACAAAAACCACTACGGCGATTGAGACGGTGGCTCACTCCCGTGACTTTGAAGCTACCATTCAGGGTAGCCATCGGCATTTTTGACACCTTGATCTCATCTCCTAGCTTGACATTAGCATTACCTAGCACCTTAATTTCACCCCGTTGCTTCTGGCGCTGCTTAGCCAAAACCGCCTCAGCCATTTTCTGAGCAACTGCCTGGGTACGAGCTGTGGGGTCAGTCAGTCGTAGAGTCGTAAAACCAGAACCGGAACCAGCAGTACCCTTAACCTCTTTTTTCGTAAGCCAAGAGTAAGCCTGTTCTCCTTGTCCTTGACTGCTGGGACTTTCCCCGTAAATTTCTACCTGCTCAACCCCAGGATGGGGTTGCTCCAATTCCAAGGCCAGAATGTCTTCCCCATATTTGAATTGATGGGTACTGGCAGGGTTATATTTGGCAAATACAGCTTTGTCTTGGGTGTTGGCATAGAAATCAAAGCCACATTGTTGTGCTAAGGTCTCGAGCTCGTCATAGGCTGACCTCAACTCTCCCACCCCATAGACCGAAAATTTCAGACCATTCTCCACTTGCCCCACCTTCACCTTGCCCAACTTGAGAATATCTTTGACAATATCTCCAGCATTTGGTTTTTCGTAAACCCGATTTAACCGAGCTGCGGTCAAACTCCCAAAAGTGCTGGCAGCCTCAATCCTGACACGGTCAATGCTCCAGTCTACCCTACTAACCTTACCGGTAAAGACTAACGTTTGCTTATTCTCATAGCCCAATTCCACCGATACCAGCTCTTCTGGACTGATAGTTAAACCCTGTGGTAACCCTAGAACAAGACAGCAGGTATTAACCGGAATAGTTAAAGAACTATGCGATCGCAACTCAATGAGCTGCGTTTGTTGCCCAGCGTTACAGACAACGCTACCAATTTTAATGGTGTAAGCAATTTTTAACATCAGGAGAATTTAGAATTTGGAATTTAGAATTTAGAATGGGGGATGGGGAATCGGGAATCGGGAATCGGGAATCGGGAATTGGGAAAATTAGCGATCAAGATAAACTTGATATAGCACTACCCTCCCAATCACCTATTACCTATTACCCATTACCTATTCCCTATTCCCTATTCCCTAACTAAACCGGCAAAGCATTCAACAAGCGATCAAAAGAATCAGCCACATCCTCCAAACCAATATCCAGTTCACTTTTTAGCTGCTCAAGCCGTTGCCGCAGTGCTAAAAAAAGCTTATTAATAGCTCCTCGCAATTTTTCGGTCTTTTGCACTACTTTTTGCTGATACTGGCTATCTAGAGCATCACCTACTGCCTGAGGAATGTCTCTTAATAGTTGGATTATATTTCCATGTAACTGGTCTAGTTCATCAACAATGTTTTGAGGATAAATCTCTTTGAGCTTGTCTTTTAAATAAGGGAAAATTGATTCCATATTCATCACAATCAGGTCTTGGGTATAACTCGCTTCGATTAACAAACGGTTAAAGTGAACCAGATCACTTTTATAGTCACCTAAACTTAAAACTTTAACCTCGGTAGTCAAGGTTACTCCCTCAAACCGTTGCTTATTGTAGAAGTCTTCCTGGAGCAGCAGGTTATTCAACTCTCGAATCACCGCTTGTTTAGTTCCTTCTGTCTTCGCCTTTAGCAACAATTTAGTAGTCTCAGAAAGCTTACTATTGATGTACTTAGAAACGTTATCCTCGGGTTGAGCAAGTTTTTGGATTAAACTATCAATATCTTTAAAGTCACTCTCATCAAAGGAATTCAGCAGTAGCTTCGGCCTCAGAGACTTTAAGGTTTCCAAAGTTGTTGTATATGTCCCTTCGATTGCTTTTACTACCTCATTAGTCAGACTGTCAATGGCATTCTTAACCCCATTAATTGCCTGACGAATTTGGTCTCCTAGCGTCTGAGCAACCTGGCTGAGAATCTCCACTAATCGTTTCGGAGCATCCTCGATAATTTTGATCACATTGCCAATGTCACCAAGAACAGTACGAGGCTGCTCTAGTAATTTGTCCAAAGCTTGGAGAATTTCCCGCAGAGGATTGACAATCTGTCGGTTGAGTTCATCGGGAATAACTTGCTTGAAGTTAGCCATTACCTGCTGAGGAGAAGTGCGGTTGGCACTTTCTTGCAAGCGATCGCGTTGGCTCTCATTCCCCTGGAGTCTAGTGGTGTCTGTAACGATAGTATTGACTTGTTCGAGAACCTCTTGGGGGGAAGTTGCAGTAAAGTTTTGATAAAGGTTTTCCAAGCGTTTTCGCAAATCTTCATAATCTACAGCAATTTCTGCTGGTAGAGTTGGCAAGCTGGCTGCTGGTGGTGCTGGTAGAGTTGCTACCACCTGCTGATAAGCTGTAACTTGTCCGGCAACGCCATCGGTTGCTAGATCATCGGGAGTCTGGGTGTAAGTTGCGATCGCGTTTTGGAGTTCCTGCAATTGCTGTGTCAAACCCTGCTCATCAACTGCATTCACCTTGGTCACGATCCCATCTCGGATTTTCTCAACCTCTTGAATTTTTTCGGCAAAACTGAAGCTCAATATCTCCTGCAAAGTGTTCCAAAAATCTGACTTGAGGACATCTGACAACCCGATATTCGCCATCAGCTTATCTACTTGACTCAAACCATCCGTCACTTTGCCCACAAGCTTCTCGACAGGTAAATTATCTAGCTGGGTTTTGACAGTTGCCAGCTGCTGATTCAGGAAATCTGTTATCGTTTTGGGAGATAAGGACTCAATCACCCCTAACAACTTTTCGTATAATTCTTCTAACAAATCCAACAATTGCTTGGGATTAATCACTTCTAGTTTTTCAATGATATCATTATAAAAGTCTTTAACTGGTTGAAGAAGTATAGAAGGCTTGTACTCATTTAATTTATTGATCACAGGAGTAAGATAGGGCTCGAGAAAATCAACCACCAGAGTACCAGGTTGTAAAGATTCAATTTTGTCGTTAATTTTATTAAATTCCCCTTCGATTAAAGCCACAATATTGTCTAAGGGAGCTAAAATCTCATCAAAGGCAGCTTTCAACTCAGGGTTAACGACACCCGGAACATCCACCGCTTTAATTACCTCTGTTCCCACTTTTAGTGCGGTTTTAACCGGGGTACTAAGGGTAGAGACATCAACCGCTTTTAACTCCTTCTCCAAGTCATTGCTTTTGGTTACCACCACTTGAAACGCTGGTTTAAGGGACACTTCTTTGAGATTGTCAGTAATTGTCCCCATACCCTCTTCAGCTTGTTTTAGGGCATTAGTAATCTGAGGACTGTCCAAAATGGCACTAACTTTGTCAAACAGCTCATTGATTTTATGGTCTAACTGCTCTCGGTTGAGCTGGGTTTTAATTTGAGTATTAACACTTTCAATTGACGTTTTTATGTGGTCAGTTTGCTGTTCGAGGTTTTTAGAAAATTCATCAACTTTACCAACAATAGTTGTGGAGGCTTCATTACATACTTTTTTAAATGGTTTAACTAATTCTTGGGACTTACCATAAGTATTTTTAAGAAACTCTTTAACCTTTTGAATAATTTCTTCAAGATAGCTTTTGACTTTATTTAACAGCTCTTCTCCCTGCTGAATTTTGTCGGTAATAGCTTTGGTGACTTTAGTAGCAATCTCCTCAACCTGACTAATTGCTTGTTCAATAACCTTTGGTATTTTATGGGCAAACTCCCTGAGTTTATCGGTAATAGTTTTAACTTTAGCTGTCAGAGTCTCAATATAAGTCTTGATTTTATTAAAGAAAGGAACTAAACCTCCTGTAGTAGCACCACCTTCTGTAGTACTAATTAATTCCTCTAAAGCAGTTTGTAAATTTGTGATATCAAAGTTTTGTAAATTTGCCAGAGCTGTCTTTGTGCTAGCATCAATGCTCTCAAATTCTCTAGCAATCGCTCTAGTTCTTTTTATCAGTTCTTTAAATTGCTCTTTTTTTAGGGAAGTAGGGTCTTTTAGGGAATCCAGCAGTTTGTTATATTCTGCTATTAATTCAATTCGCCGCTTAATATTACTTTCAATGCGGCTAATAGCCTTGGAAGGAAGTTGTTCTGCTAAGGAGTTAATCTGTTCCTTAAAAATTTCGGTGAGGGCTTGTGACTCAAATTTTTTCAGTAATTCATCTGGATCTGACAATTTATCGAGTAATTTTTTTAGTCCTTTGAATAAAACATCCAAGGTGCGAACAGGTAGCATCCCTGCCTTGGTGACAAATTCTTCAAATTCCCCAAAGATAGTTGGTGTGCCTGTAGGCAATTCTCCGATACTGAAACTACCTATCAAGTCTTGAGTTAAAGAGGAAATCGTATCTTTAATTTCATCAGCAATCTTCAAATCTCCGAAATCAGCTGCCTTGGGTAAGGGAATGGCTGCGGTAAGGCTGTCGAAGTTAAGTTCTGTGAGTTGGTCGATTTTTCCGGATAATTCTGCTTTCAGTTCCCCAGCAGATAAAGGCACCTGGGCAATTATCTTCTTTACATTTGTAAAATCGACCTGAGGAAGCTGCTCTTCTATTTGCTGCTGATAATTACCAACATCAGGAAGACCATTTTGAGCCAGTTGAGCAACAGTACTTTCCGCTTGAGTACATTGATTTTGAGCATCAGCAAATGCTACTTTAGGATTAATGTCTTTGAATTGCTCGACAATAGAGAGTGCCATAATCTTGAGTCTGATTAACTTAATCTTGTGTGTAAAAGCTGGTTTAAAGCTAAAAACGGCAACTTAAATCCCAAAAATAGCTTTTAATCCTTCTGTTACTTTATCTAAATCTTTTGTGGCTTCTTGTACGGGTTCTAAAGCTCTTTTTAACGGTTCAAATGGGTTAGTAATTTCCGGAATAGTACCCAGTTGTAGAGCATCAGGAAGAGTGGCAACATCCATCAGATTCTTCGCCTTAACCTGAATCGAATCGTCTACCTTAGCAACACCTGCAAACCCTTGACTACTAGGAGGATCAGTATACTCAGCAATGGTCAAAGTATAGCTGAACTGCTCTGGCTCCTTAGCTAATTGAAACACCTCAAATCGTTCCACAATAACCTGGCCAAAGTAGCTTCTGCCAACAATTTCGGCAATAAAATCCACAGGTTTCCGCTGTTTGTAAATTTGTCGCAGTTTCTCCAAGTCCTTACTTGCTTGAGAACCGTAAAAGATACCACTAATCCCTAAGAATACTGAATCCCGTCCCAAGTCCTGCACAAGGTTTCCTGCCATACCAGGAACACGATGGGAGATCAAATTCGCTTGCTCTAGGGTGACCAGCCGATGCACCCGGTTTAGCTTAATTCCTCCTAACTCAATAGCCATGATTAGCTGCTCCCATAAAATCTACGGTATTCGCGACTGACTTTGCGAGCGATCGCGTCCATAATCTCATCTAAGTCCATTTCTGGTGTACCGTTGCGGCTGATCATATCTGTTTCAACCTCTGTTTCTAGCTTGCTGGGATCGGAAGAATGGGTAATAGGTAATGGGTAATCGGTAATAGGTAATGGCTGATGGGTAATAGGTAATGGGTAATGGGTAATGGCTGATGGCTGATGGCTGATGGCTGATGGCTGATGGCTGATAGCTGATGGCTGATGGCTGATAGCTGATGGCTGATGGCTGATGGCTGATAGCTGATGGCTGATGGCTGATGGATCACTGGAAGTTTGAAGAGCCTGGGGTGATGCAATATCAATATCCGCACCCAAGGGAAACCTCTGCAAGGTTTCGGGACTCGCACCACTAATTTCTTCACCACTCCCATAGTCATCAATCAGTTGATCGGGAGTTGCGTTGGTAAATAGTACTTGATCTCCGTTATCCTCCAAGTCCTCCGGATCTACTAGGTTTGAGTACAACGTGGGATCAGAGGCACTAACCAGATTAGGGTTTGCTAAATCTAGCTGTTCCTGGGAAGGTAATAATTCGGCCAGTTCTTTCAAACCCTGAACATTACTCGAATGCTTTGGTAAGACTACTTCTTCATTCCTGCCCAGAGTCGGTTTTTTAGATATAGGTTGGGTTGAGGGAGCAAAGGAGGAAGAACGGAAGAGTTCTTCATCTAGGGTCAGCTCCTGTGCAGGAGTAGTTGTGGGCACTTTCTGCCCTCTGCCCTCTGCCTTCTGCCTTCTGTTAAGAGTCTCTGTAGGCAGTATTGGTAATGGTGGCTTAAACTCCCCATCTGTATGCGCCAGTTCCTGTGCAGGGGGAACCTTCTGCCCTGTGCCCTCTGCCTTCTGCCTTCTTGTAGCCCCTGATTCCACCCTAGACAATACATCCCCTGAAGTAACAAAAACTTCGCTATTATTCCCCTTGCTTACTTGATCTCTACGGACTGGTGTTGACCAACTATCCTCCATAGTTGGATTAGGAGTTGCTAAACCTTTTGGGATAAACCCTGAAGTCAGCCAGGTCTCCAAAGCTGTGAATTCCTCACCTAGCTGTCCAACCTGAGATACAACTTCCTCTAAACAGCGGATTTCAGAGCAATCCTCACTCGTCAAATAATTCCCAGCTAACCCCCCTGCGGTGTATTCACCAATCAAGGCTTGAAACTCACTACGTAGGGCTTCCCCAAGAGCGACGAGAGCGTTATTGATATTAGGAAAGCTTTCCCCAGGCATCGCCATGACTAATTTCTTCATCTAACATTTGTAAGTATATCGAGACTTGCCCCATGGTCATTGTTTGCACTTGTTGGGGAGTCCAGCCAAATGCACGGGCTAAACGGTAGCTGGCTTTTACCAATGGGGAAGCACTCAAGCCATTTACGTTTTTTTTTCCGTCAACCCACTGATTTGTCTAATTTGAGCGATCAAAAAGTTAACCAACCCCAGATGCATCTTTTTGACTTGTTCTAAGGAAAGCGCTGGCTTTACCAGTGATTCCTTGATCATCAACAAGGGAATTAACCCTGGATCATTTTTCCCGGCTTTCATAATTAGCCCAAACGTACCAATAGTCAAAGGACGTAGCTGCACAACCACATCAGCCTCTGACTGCTGATTGCTTTGAGTAGGTTGCAAGATATGTGGAGGCACTACAACATTAAAGATAACGGTAGAACCAGCTAGGAGTTCTTCTGGTGTTGGTTCCATTTGAGCATTGAATTCATTAGTTATTTGTCATTGGTTAACTCTTTTCCTCTGCACTAATGCGTAAAGCTTTAAAGCTAACTCCTTCCATCACAAAATCATCTTCAGGTAATTGAAAACTCCAGCTTTCAAACTTAACACCAAACACAGTAAGGGTACTACTTTGGTCAGGAAAGGCTGGATTTTTCAGGGAAATAACGATATTAAAGGAAGGTTGAGGAATTGCGGCAACTGGCGGAGGACTTGTTGCTCCATCACCCAGCAGCAGCCTAATTAAAGCCCCATTAACATGAGCTCGTTGCACGAAGCCAGAAACATTGATATTTCCGGGACGCAACTCCGTTGGGAAACGCTTACCAATTTCGTGGTAAGGTCGTAACTCATTTTCTACCTTGACCGTTACGTTCTGTAAGCGCCCAACTATACTCGAAAATTCATACTCACCAATTAAACTATCCGCAAGTTTACCTTCTACTGACTCACTGTCATCGACAGCTAGAACTAACGAGGCATCAGAACCGCGAAAGACATTAACATTGGGCATACTAGTCCTCCTAAATATTTCCGAAATTTAAGGATTTTCATCCTTCGTTGTGAGGGCAGCTGATGGTGCCTGACTGTCTTTTTTTACTCGAGATACATCGTCACCTGGATAAAGTCGATGCTAAAGGTTGGCATTAGAGTCATGGTAACCATCACCTTCCCTTCTTTTTCTTGAGCGCGGGTTGCTGATACATCAAGTTGATAACTTACCAAGGCTTCATTATCTACCATGCGCGTCAAGAAAGCATTCAGGGTAGCTTTCATAGCTCCCCGCACTCGTTCATTATTCAACTTGCCGATATAGGGATTGCAACTGCTACGAACTCCGTAGATTGCATAGTCTACAATCCGTCTGGTAGTGATTTGCTTCCAGGCTCCATCATCAGTGGTTATTCCCTTAACGATGCGAAATCCAGCCCGTTTTTCTACTGTTAAAACACGGTTTGTGACCAGTTTTTCCAGTTTTGCACTGTTAAATTCCGTAGTTAGACCTTCAATTGTTAGGGTTTTGTTAGTGGGACTGGTTTGTACAGGCAACGAAGAAAGCATCCCAGCCACAGCAGCAGCTAGGTAACTACCGGGTAGCTTGTTTTGCTTTCCTTGAGATGAAACCAAAATTCCCGGTGCTGTAAAAATGATGCGGTCATTGTTGACGGTGTGACCAGTAATAGTTTCTAAGCTATCTTTACCGTTGGTAAAGCCACTACCAATGATGCCAATCCGCTCTCGCTTGATTCCTGCTGTTGTCTTCAGGTGTCCCTCTAGAGCGGTTAACATCCCTGTTTTGGTAACATCTTGCCCAGCTAGTAACACAATGTTAACGATTTCATTCTCTAGGAGAGCTAAACTTCTTTTGTAATCGTCACTGGCGGCATCAGCACCATTGTTGCCTCCACTGAAGTTGGCATCATTTACGGGGTTTGGTTTTCCCGGTTTTATAGTCTCCTCAGCCTCCACCAAAGCTGATTTTTGATTAACCTCAGTCTTGAGTTCCTCAATTGTTTTTACTGAGTATGTTTCCTCAATTCTGTCCTGGAAGAGTTTGACTGTTATTTCTGTGTTAACTGTAACTGTAATCTTGATCTCATTGCCCCAATTACCAGGAGTTTTAGCTTGCAGCGTCAGCAATGTCTCCGAATCCGATTTCAATTCATATTTTGCCTTAGAGCAGCTTGACTTTGCAGCTGTCCGCACGGCATAAACTGTTTGCCCTCCATTTTGATAAATCAGCTCTAGAGCACGAATTAATGTAAGTTCATTTTTAGTCCCATCTTGCCACTCGTCACTTTTCCCAAAAATTTCCTTAGCTTCAGACAAGCTACCGAGCAATTGCACCTGGTCTACAAGTCCTTTTTCCGCTGTGCCAACAATTCCAATGTTCCCTGTAACTACCCCGCCAGGACTAATTAACCCCTGATCACGCACCTCAATGTAAGTGCCTGGTAAAACCATCGTCTGAGTCATGAAAACCTCCACAGGAATTCAACGATCATACTAATTATCCTGCGCACTTTAAAATTTTACTAGTGCATCACTACCATCGGATTCCAGAAGATAATTGCCCTGAAAAATTAGTTAAACTTTGTACCGGGTCTGAAATAGCCTATAATTAGGAGGTTTGTCCAGGGCAAAACCATCTAATTTTTTTAGACAAATGACTAAAATTATGTACTGAGGATTTAACAGGAGGATCGCTGTCTAAATAAGAAGTAGCGATCGCCATGGTAGTTTAACTTAACGATAATTCCTGTTATAGCAATTCTCTATGCCATGAGGTACAAAGGGATCCCCCGTTGGTCCCCCTTATCAAGGGGGACTTTTAGGTTTAAAAGCGTACCTCATAAATCCTAGAAACGCTATAGAATTATTTGCTCTGATCAGATCCTGATATCCTATTTCCCCTAAAGCCCTTATGTGCCCAGATGTTTCTATCCCTCAACCAGACCTCAGTAGCAATGGTTCAAACGTCCAAACCATGACTAATGTCAGGGAGTCAGTCTCACCACTGGTAAACTCAATTCCGCCATTGTTAGGAGCTTCTATAGTAGAGTTAACCAGCTGGATACAACAACAGGGACAACCAGCTTATCGAGGACGTCAGTTACACGGATGGATTTATCAAAAAGGAGTGCGATCGCTTTCTCAAATTTCTGTCTTTCCTAAACAGTGGCGTAACACCCTCGCCGATGTCCCCATTGGTCGGTCAACGTTACACTACCGCTTAGAAGCAAAGGATGGTACGGTAAAATACCTGCTCCAGTTATCAGATGGTCAAATTATTGAAACTGTGGGTATTCCCACACCAAAGCGTCTGACCGTTTGTGTGTCTTCCCAGGTCGGTTGTCCCATGGCTTGTGACTTCTGTGCTACTGGTAAAGGCGGATTCACTCGCAATCTGGCTCGCCATGAAATTGTCGATCAGGTTTTAACAGTAAGAGAAGATTTTCAACAACGAGTCAGCAATGTGGTGTTTATGGGTATGGGAGAACCCTTGCTGAATACCGAAGCTGTGGTAGGTGCAGTCAAGTCTCTTAATCAGGACCTGGGGATTGGAGCGCGATCGCTTACTATCTCAACAGTTGGTATTCCCGGTCGTATCCGCCAACTCGCTCAGCATCAACTACAAGTCACCCTTGCCGTCAGTCTACATGCCTCAAATCAGCAGCTACGGGAGCAACTGATTCCTAGTGCCAAGCACTATCCTCTCAAAGCACTATTAGATGAATGTCGAGACTATGTAAACTTAACAAGTCGCCGAGTGACGTTTGAATATATCCTTTTGGGTGGACTGAATGACTCTCAAAAACATGCTGTTGAGTTGGCTAAGAACCTGAGGGGGTTTCAGAGTCATGTCAATTTGATTCCCTATAACCCCATTAGTGAGGTAGATTACCAGCGCCCTAGTTACCGCAGGATTCAAGCCTTTGTTGAAGCTCTTAAGCAGCAACACATTGCTGTCAGTGTACGCCATTCCCGTGGTCTTGACAAAGACGCCGCTTGTGGACAACTTAGAGCATCTAGGAGTACTTAGAAGTAGAGAAGTAGTGTTTTGTGGAAGTGAAAAAAAAACACAAGGGATGTTTTCCTGACCCTTGTGTTAAAAACCTACCCTTGTGAGTTCGGCGTTGCTGAATCTTCGAATGAATAGGAGTAGAGTGGGCATCCTGCCTGCCTTCGAATGAATAGGAGTAGAGTGGGCATCCTGCCTGCCTTCGAATGAATAGGAGTAGAGTGGGCATCCTGCCCGCCTTCGAATGAATAGGAGTAGAGTGGGCATCCTGCCCGCCCGAAAATAAGCATGAAACTGGCAAGATGCCAGTTCCACGCAAGATGCCCATTCTACAAAACTCTTAAAATCATTCCCTTATTAAGCAACGCCGTGAGTTCGCCCCCTCACCCCCTCATTGCTTAAGCACTAGGAGCATAGATGCCAGGGGCATAAGCCTCAACCACCCTGCCAGTGCGAGAGCAGCTAATCATTAAATAATCACAGACGGGGCATTGAGTCTGGGTTAGGTGAGTGTTTTGACAATAAATCTTTTGAGCACTACTGCCACAATTAGGACAGTAAACGTTCTGTGTTATCTGCATGTTAAACCTTGTTTTATTCAGTCAGTTATTAAAAAATGACTGCCTCTAACAAGCACCGACCCTGGTTCAACCATCTACTAGTACCGCTTTGGTAAATTCAAAATGAATTATTCAAAATTCAGATCCCGGTGCGCTTTCCGTAGGCGAATTAAATTCGCCACGGGTCGCACCGCAAGCTGATGATGTAAGCTTTTCGTTGGTTTTGAATGGTAGCTTTACTTTATTTGTGCTGTCTTGTACTAGTTAGATATAACCACTCAACTGATTAATCTGGAGGCAGCAATCGTTAATCTTTCCTTAACTATTGTATTTAAGTCTTATTTTTTTGGGAATTAATTTAACAATACTTAGCAATAGTGTTTACATATTTTAATATTCCGCACAAATTGGCACTCCAAGACTAGGTGATTTTTATTAAAAATAAGCTTCTATCCTATTGATACCTAATTGATCCCTGATTATTTGCTGTAATTTTTTATACAAATACTTGATAATATCTACCGTAGACAAAACTAGTTTTATCACAAAATATGTGAGATATGATACCGTACTCGGTTGATTACTTATCATAATCATATCTGAGATCGGGTAATTGGATCGGGTAATTGGTCATTGGTAGTTGACGATTCTCGATCCATCTGTTAAATGGGTTAACCAATCCGTTGCCCCATCTTCAATAGCAGACACTAGCGTAAGCATATGCGCTACAGATGGTGCTACTTGAGGTGCCGTCAGCTTAAAATAAACCTCGTTCGCGTAGCATGCCCATCGCGCAAACAGGATAATTTAATAGTTCGAGATTAATCAGAATTGAAAGTCTGGGGATTTGCGAACAGCTTTGTGGCACAGGCTTCGACGCTGTGACCCATCGCGCATAAGCTGATACGCGACACGCTGATAGCTGAATGCTTACACACTAGCAATCGCCCTATTGCTGGAAATTAGAGATGTCCGGACGGAATGGTTTGATGAAAAGTAAGAGTGTTATAGCACTACGCATTAAGCTTAGGACATTCCTAAACTCAGCAAACTTAGTCATAGCTTACTTCTGACTTCTGACTTCTAACTTCTGACTTGCGCGTAGCGCTATATAAGGGGATAGCTTGGTAAAATTTGGGCAGTATGGTGGTAGAGATCTCAGTAAATAGACTACTTAAGTATTAATTGCAAACAGACTATCTGATCAATTAACACTTCTTAACTAATAATGAATAAACACTATATCTTTTTTACCAGAAGTACTTTACCATTACCCAATGCTGCCCACTTAGTTCATGATGTCAATTCCGCCAATGCTGCTGCTAACCTTGGTTATTCTACTGTTTTAGTCTATCTCCACCCCCCAGAGAAATCCCTAAATCCCTTAGACTGGGTTTATCCCTTTAGGCTCCAACAGCCACCGGAAAACGTGACCAAGTTTTACAGTATTCAGGATCAGCTCAAGGTGGCTCCCCTAGCTATGCCTTGGCCCATTGGTCACATCAAAGGCAAACTGACTAGCCCCAGCACAATCGTTTGTCGTTACTATTTTCCAATTCATATTTTTCCCCATACTCAAATCTTACACACGTTGGATTGGAATTTAGTCAAAACAGCCATCAAGCATGGTATACCAGTCATTTATGAGCGGGAACATTATAAAAAAAGTGACTATGATCAATCCATTGTCCAAAACCCACTTTTTCAAGTCGCAGTCACCGTAGCTGATAATATTCGGGACGATATGATTCGTAGGGGTATGCCCCCAGAAAAGATTATCAAACTCCATAGTGGCTTCAATCAGTCTTTTTTAGTAAGACAACCAGAACAAGCCTCTGAATGGCGCAAAAAACTTTTGGTGGATAACCGCCAAAAGTTAGTGGTCTATTCAGGAGGACTCTATCGCTTCAAAGGGGTAAACTTATTAGTTGATGTTGCTAAGGAATTACCACAGATTCAATTTGTCTTTGCTGGTGGCAATGAATCTCAAGTACAGTCTTATCAGCAGCTAGCTAAAGAAAAACAAGCTAACAATGTTACCTTCTTAGGTTATATTCCCCACCAGCAGCTTCCCAGCTTACTCCAAGCTGCTGATGTTTTGGCTCATCCTCACTGTTCTGGTGAGGCGGCTAGCTTTACGTCTCCTCTGAAGCTCTTTGAGTATATGGCTTCAGGAACTCCGATTGTGGCAACGGAAATTCCTCCGTTGATGGAATTTAAATCGTCCAGTGCTATTGCTGGCTGGTGTCAACCAGATAACCCAGCTCAATTGACTCGTTGCCTCCAGCAGGTATTAGAAACCTATCCCAGAAACGTGAATGGTTATGCTGCTCAAATTGAGTGGGGGAGTCAGTTCTCTTGGGAAAATAGAATGGCCAAAATTATGAGCAATGTAGCAGAATATATGCATCCTATAATATCTGATTAATACGGTTACATTTAGGGTTAAAGTAAGCATTTAGCTATTAGCTAATGGGCTACAGATGGTGCTACTTGAGGTGCTTTTGAATCAAAGAGGTAAGCATTCGTTTAATCTCAGTTAAGTCAAAGCGCTTGTGGCCTGTGCCACAAAGCACCTCAAGTAGCGTGGCCAAGGGCTTTTCACCAGACTTTCAATTCTCATGAATCTCTCAATAATTAAATTACAGCGGTTTGCAAGTCCCTTAGGTACAAAATTTTCGGTTTTTAGGGAGCAGGGAGCAGGGAGCAGGGAGCAGGTAAGAGGAAAGAGGAAAGAGGAAAGAGGGAAAAGAATCCTGTGTACCTGATAGTTATGCAAACCGCCGTATACGCAAAGAGGTTTATGTTAAACTTTTGGCGTAGCGTGAGCCATTCGCGTAGCTTGGCCAACGGCCAAGGCTCACGGCTGAGCACTGATGGCTGAGCACTGATGGCTGACAGAGGAGTACCCACCAGCTCCTGATAAGTGGGTATAAATAAACCCACTTACTGATCTCAATTTCGGTTATGCTTACTAAAAATACTTATAGATCTCGAGAGCTCGAGATCGGGGGATGATATGATGAGGATATCAGCTAAAGAAGAGGAAAGAATAAGACATGACCACATGACCATGTCAGCCTCCTTCACCTGATCGTTTCATGTCTAATCTAAGGACTTTATTAAAAACATTCTAAGATAAGTTTATCAAGGATCAGTTAACTAGATAGACTCATGACAATGCCCAACTTTTTAATCATAGGTGCAGCTAAGGCTGGAACTACTTCAATTTATCGATATCTAAAGCAGCATCCGCAAATCTACATGAGTCCTGCCAAGGAACCTAGGTTTTTTGCTTTTGAAGGTGAAAATTTAGATTTCCGTGGGTTAGGAGATGAAAAAGAAGCTGATTTCATTGTCACTAATCTTGACGCCTATCGTAACCTATTTAAAAAAGTAAATAATCAAGTAGCTATTGGGGAAGCATCTACAAGTTATCTCTACATTGCGAAATCTGTTGAACGCATAAAGTACTACATTACCTAAGGCAAAACTGATCGCCATTATTCGAGATCCAGCAGAAAGAGCCTATTCCAACTATTTACATTTAATCAAGCAAGAGCGCGAACCACTGGATTTTGCTGAAGCTCTTGCCCAAGAAGAGGAGCTGATAAAAAATAACTGGTGGTCTTTCTGGTACTATAAACAACGGGGACTTTAGTATGTCCAACTAAAGCGTTATTTGGATGCGTTTGACAAAAGCCAGATAAAGGTTTATATATACGAAGATTTGACTAATAATCCTCTAGGTATGCTGAAAGATATGTTTGTTTTTTTGGAGATAGACGATACCTTTACCCCAGATATATCTGAAAAAGTTAGGCAAGCTCCTCGCCTTCCCAAGAACAAAGCGTTGGAATCATTTTTGAACCAACCGCACCCAGTTAAATCAATTCTAAGTCCATTGCTTCCTACTGGCCTAAGGGATAAACTAGTTAACAAGATTAGATATTTAAATCGTGGGAAACCTAAGTTAGCACCAGCAGTGCGGAAGCAATTGATTGAATTCTATCGCGAGGATATCCTCCAGCTTCAAGATTTGATTGGTCGGGATCTTTCCCAATGGCTAAAGTGTTGAAAATTAAGTGAAGCAGTAAGTTGACAATTAAGTTAAGTAAGTTAAGCTTAAACTAAGCTGATCAAATTATTATAAACTTCAAATTGATGAGTTAGGGAATTAAGCTATGTCCAAAACTATGGACAAAAAAGTTATCGGTATGATAAGTAGCTATAAGGCACTGAAACCCAGTCCTGTTGATTGGCTATGGAAGCAAACCCCTCGTCCTTTGGGGGTTTGGAAAAATATTCAAATGATAGCTACTGCACCTCAACCGGATTTTTTACTGCTATACAACTTTAACGAATTTTCTGACATCAAACCAGTTAAACCCAAATTTGGCAATTTTTTTGGGCTAGCTCACAAGCCCCCTGAGCCTAAGGTCACAGATCTCAAGACTCTCTGGCGGGGAGTGCCGAAAGAACGGATTATTTCTTTGGTGCGGGAACCTCCCTTCCCAGAACGGGAAGAGATCCGAATTAATGAATATAAGCAAGCTCAGGAATACTGTGGCTATGTATGTGGTCCTGATGATTTTGCGCCAATTCCTGACTATATGCCTGCTATTTCATACCACAACAATTCGTTTCGTGAATTGCATGAAATGGGACCACCTGAAAAAGCTCGTTCCTGTTGTTGGATTACTTCCGGTATTGCTCGCACGGCTAATCATCGTCAGCGTTTGGCGTTTTTGAGGCTGTTGAAGGACAGTAATCTAGAATTTGACGTGTATGGACGGGATTTGCCAGACTGGGTAAACGGATATGGAAAAGTAGGGAATAAGTGGAATGCGATGGCTCCTTATTACTACAACCTGGCGATTGAAAACTATGCTGGTAATGATTGGTATGTGAGTGAAAAGTTGTGGGATGCTTTATTAGCCTGGTGCTTACCCATCTACTATGGTGGTTCTGCTGCTGATAAATTATTGCCTCCAGGAAGCTTCTTGAGACTGCCAAGTGAGGATGAAAAGGGCTTAGCGTACATTCAGGAGGTGACGGCTACACCGGATGCGTGGCATGAGGCTCTAGATGCGATCGCAGAAGCACGTCAAATTATTTTACATGAGTTGAATTTACTCAACTTCTTGTCTAAGGTAGTGGAAAAACTGGGGTAAGTCTAGATGAGCACAGGAATTTATACATTGGCTAATGATGTGGTTTACAACCAACTGGTAGCACTGCTCAATAGCATAGAGGTTAATGCTGGGAAAGAGACTCCAGTTTGTGTAATTGCCTACAATGATCAGTTAGACAAGGTCCGTCAAGAAATTGCCACCCGAGATAATGTAACGTTGCTGGATAATCCAGAACTATTTGCCCGTTGGGAAGAGTTTTCCTACCATGTCTGGAAAACTCACCCTGATGCCTTGCAAGAATGGCAGGAAAAAGGCATTAAGACGAAATTCTATCGGGTTGGTGAAAATCATCGTTACTGTGCCTTTGATCCAGAGAGTCCATTTGAAAAATTTATCTATCTCGATGCTGACACTCTGGTGATGAATTCCTTATATTTCGTCTTTAAGCAGTTAGATGAGAGTGATTTTGTGGTTTATGACTTTCAGTATAAAGACCCAGCACATATTTTTAACGTAGCCTCACCGAAGTTACTGGAAGTATTCGATGAATCCCAGATTAATTCAGAAATTTTCTGTTCGGGATTTTATGGGGCTAAGCGGGGATTATTTCCTGAAGAGCAGCGAGAATGGTTAGTTTCTCAGTTAGCTAATGGGGAAGCAGAAGTTCTGTATAAGCGAGCGCCTAACCAATCTGTACTCAACTACATGAGGATGAGGTCTGGGTTATCGATCCATAATTTGGCTCTGAGTTTGCCTAAAGATCAAAGAACAGGCAATTCCGTAACATCTCCTCACTTTGAAGTTCTGGATAATCTACTTTATGATCATGGGAATAGGCTGACTTATCTTCATTACATTGGAATCAAGTCAAAAGTTTTCAATAAACTGTGTGCTGGGGAGAATATCGACTTTCCATACCGGGATATTTTCTTACATTATCGATATTATCATCAACCAGAGAAACGTCCTCGGTTTACTACTAAAGCTAAACCTTACAACCAGCCTCCTAGTTTAACCACTAAAGTATTCAAGAAGTTAGGATTCAGTCGTTGAGGCAAATTTTATGAATCGTGGAATTTACATCACTGCTAATGACCGGGTGATTGAGCAGTCTATTGCGTTACTAAATAGTATCCGCTGCTACGATACCGATACCCCAATTGTTTTGATTCCCTATGATGACAATTATCAAAACGTCGCCCAAATTCTTCAAGAGTCTTATGGGGTAGAGATTTATCCAGATTTGGCGTTTATCGAACGCCTGTCTACTAAGCTACACGAAATTTTCGGGGAGGGATTTTTTGCTAGACCGAATCAGTTCCGGAAACAGGCTTGCTGGTTTGGAACCTTTGATGAATTTATTTATATCGATACCGATATCGTTGTTTTTGAGAAGATAGCGGATACTCTTGACTACCTGGCTGACTATGATTTTATTTGCTGTGATTACCAGCATGTCGGGGGAATTGCCAATGTTTTCACCCCCAAAGTTATTGAAGATAAGATTTTTAGTGAAGCGGAACTGAAGGATATCTTTAATGGGGGGTTTTGGGGAGCCAATAAAAATAAGATTAGTGAAGAAACTTTATATGAAACCTTTGCTGAGTGTGCGGCTAATCCCGAGTATTTTGACTTTTCCCAGAAAACCTCCGATCAGCCGATTATCAACTATATGATATTGAAGCAGATGCACCACCGATTTAATATTGTGCGTAGACCAGGGGGAGCTCCAGGAAATTGGGCAGGTAGTAAACAATTTCAAACCCAAGGAGTACGACTTATTGATCCAAATTTGAATCAACCCCTACAATATCTACACTGGGCTGGTATTCGTATTCAGCCTGGTTGTCCTTACTGGGATATCTGGAAACATTACCGCTATTTGAATGAACCTATGCCAGAGGATGAGTCTTTGCAGACTAAAACTCAGAAGAGCTTATGGGAACAAATTACCAACAAATTACACAAATCACTGAAAAAATAAAGCGGATTTAGTCCTAAAAAGGTGACAAAAAGGGTTAATGGAATAGTGTTAGATGTCAGTTTGATTTTAATTGACTCACAACTTCCTCTGTAAAGTCCGATGCTGGAGAAGCAGAAGATGTTGAGTCGGTGCTGATTAAACCGAAATCTGACGATAAATAAAGTACTAAGGTGAAGGTTATAGCTAAGATAAGTTTTTCGAACATTTTACACTCCTCTAGTCGCAACGTCATCTAGTAGTAACGTTATTAAGTAGTTACCCCTATCTTCAGTATCCTGATTTTTTTTGGGATCGTAGGTGATCCTGTGGTAATAGGGGTTGTGACAATTGTCATAACCTTAGGTGACGTAAATCATCGACAAAAAGTTTCTTTTGTGCGAATAAAAATAGCTAGAGAGTGGGTTGACTCAGAGATGGGGTGATGGGGTGATCAGGTGATGGGGTGATGGGGTGACGTTAATTGAACAGATTTTGTGACGCATTCCCCCACCTGGCCTACGGCCACGCTGCGCGAACGTTCAGGTGCGGGTCAAGGAACGACAAATTGTGTTATAATTAATTTAGCTTGAGCGGTACGGCAAAGGACAGAACAAGATTCTGAGCAACCTAGAGGCACGACCTCTCAACGCCAGGGAAAACAAACCTATAAATCCTGTGTAGTCGGTTTATATACGTCAGACTCTAGGTAATTGTTAAGCAGCCATACTCGTTCGTAAGCTTGTTTACTACCTCCCGTTGATTAGTTAATTAGCTGACGGCACCTCAAGTAGCGTTAGCTAAAAGCTCACGGCTGATAGCTGAATGCTTACACTTACGTTAATACAATATCTCTATCAAAAACTTTATGGCTCCGTTATTGTCCCTCAAGCTGTGGCGAATGAATTAGCTGCTGGATAATATAGCAATTCTACGACTGAGGTACACAATTTCTAAATTTTAGGGAACAGGGAACAGGGAACAGGGAACAGGGAACAGGGAATAGGGAATAGGGAATAGGGAATAGGGAATAGGGATGCGCTGCATTAAGAGGTGCGACCCGTGGCGAATTTAATTCTTAATGGTAAGAGCGCACCTAACAGGGAATCAACGTCAAAGAAGACTGTACCTCATGAGTCCTAGAAACGCTATATTTACTCTTGATTACTCCACAAGAATGGCTGTTTTGAAACTTGCTGGTGAATTATCTGGGTAAGTCTATTCCTGTCTTAACCCTCAATCCGCAAAATCGCTTCTTTCACTTCCACCTCTGATTCAATAACTGCTATAATTACCGGTAAATATTCATCCATTGTCATCACGTTAGCATAAACTATTGGTTTAATTAAAGCCAAACTAAGATTGTCATCTTGTACATCAATGCTGGTTTTGTAACGAATTTCTCCATCCTCTAAATCGAATTCAAAGTTACCCATAATCATGCCATAGTTGGCGCGGGTGATGAATTCTGTGATGGCTAGGTGCTTGTTTTCTGGAGCCTTAACGGGGCACATTGAATAAAATACAAATTGTCTTTGTTCTTCTCTGGCTTGGGCGTAGCAAGTCCATTGTCCGTTTTCACCCCGGAATAAAAGACGCAAGGCTGATGTTTCTGGTATCTTGACAAATTGCCATTGGTCTGATTCAAAAAAGTTAACTATTGCGGTAAAGATTGATTGGTTTGTGGTGGTATCTTCTTCTGTGTCGGAGAAAGTTTCATCAACTAATTCGTTGAAAACGCTGGTAATTCCTTCAAGAAATTCAGAGGTAGCGTTTTGGGTAGCTTCAGCTAAATTGGCTTGGGTCCATTCTTGGAAAAAGTTAACAATTCCTTCTGACAG
>NZ_JAAHHZ010000130.1:0-7066 GCF_010672005.1 Moorena sp. SIO4A5
CAGCATATGGTCTAAAAATGGGATGCCTGTATTAGCGGTGCAGATACCTGTACCATCTAAATTCAGTGACACTTGTACATCAGTTTCCCCAGTAGTACGCCTGACTGAGGCTGTTCGCGCCTTTAACTTAGACTCTTGGGTGTTGAGAATTATCGCTCCGCTCTCGATCTGCGTCGGGTTATCGCTTACTTGCATTACATCTGTGCTCCTGTCTAACTTAGCTTCATCCGCTCAATTGCCTCACAACGAACATGCGCAGCATGAGTGTGAGATCAATTGCGGACAGGGTTTATATCGTTTATACTAGATATAGTAGGGAATATAAATTAAGAGCTAACCGCCACCTACGTGCTTAAAAATAGAACTTATTGTATTGTTCCGGCGGGTCGGGGCATCCTGTGTCGTTAATAAAGTAACCCGTGTATCCGTGCGCCATAGCTGGAGTTGGTAAAAAGCCCACACTGAAGCGTGCTTGTCAGTGTGGGAGTATGTCACCTACATCCCCATTATTTCGTAACCAGCGTCTACATATAAAACCTGACCAGTGATGCCACTGGCTAAATCACTACACAAGAAGGCAGCTGCTTTACCCACTTCTTCCTGAGTAACAGTGCGGCGCAGTGGTGCTACTTTCTCTACATGATGAATCATATCCATTATCCCCCCAACTGCTGAAGATGCTAAGGTCCGGATTGGTCCTGCGGAGATAGCATTGACCCGAATCGTTTGGGGTCCGAGTTCTGCTGCCAGGTAACGAACACTCATTTCCAGTGCTGCTTTGGCAACACCCATCACATTATAATTGGGAATTACTTTAACCCCGCCAAGATAGCTGAGGGTGACAATGCTACCCCCATCAGTCATCAAGTGTTTCCAAGCTGCTGTTAGTCGATTGAGGGAGTAACTGCTAATGTCTAAGGCTAGGGAAAACCCCTCACGGGATGTCTGACTAAATTCTCCCGATAGATCTTCTTTATTGGCAAAGGCTAAACAGTGAATCAGGATGTCCAGTTTGCCCCATTGTTTTGCGATCGCATCCGCAATCGCTTCAATTTGGGCATCGTTTCGGACATCACAGGGCATGATAATGCTAGGCTCGAGGGGCTCTACCAGGTCTCGAACTTTTTTCTCATAGCGACCTTTTTCGTCAGGCAAAAAGTTCACACCTAAATTTGCCCCCGCGTTGTGCAACTGTTGGGCGATCCCCCAAGCAATGGAGCGGTTGTTGGCGATGCCAGTGACAAAAGCATTTTTTCCGTTGAGATCGAGCATGGTTTTGAGGTTGAGTCGCGCTATGAGTCAGGGTTGAAGGTTAGTTAGCCATCTATGACAGCCCAGTTATTATATCCCTGAATGCAGCAACGTTGAGTTTTTCAGCTCCATCTCAACTAGTAATAGGTAATTGTGAGCCCAAGTCTGGTCAAGTATTAAATTGTTATAATTTTTATTATAAATTTTCAGTATAAACGTTTATTATCGTTTATAAGCAAGCGTGCCAGGTAATAAAACTACCTCTATCGGCGATCTGCAATCACCCGGAAGCGAAATAGCGACTAACTCCCCAAGTTAATAGGGATGGGTTATGGCAAGTTTGGTGAGGTTACTCACCCGACTAGAACCAGGGAAATGGCTATTGTGCACCCCATACCCGTTCGCTCCACACCCCAAACCGGGTCTCCTGTTTACCCTTCAGGCTTACCCCCTGAGGTCAGCACCAATCATGACCCCTGAGGTTTTTAGTGTTTGGTAGCAATTTTTACAAAAAATTAGCTCAGATTGATATTAAGTAGTGGGAATTGAAACTCACCGGCCTGTTCGCGTTTCGCCGTAGGCGAAACGCGAACGGCTTTGCCAAAAGGCGCGGGGATTCCTAGATCTACGAGCCGCCGTAAACCGCCGAGTTCCTATTTTTGACGCCGCCAAAAACAAGACAATACAAAACCCGCAAATCCGTGAAAACACCAAATTCCCAGTCAATTCACGACAGACCTAGAGGGCAGTTCTCCTTAGGCGTTCAAGTACTTGTTGGAAGTGCCTTAAAAGTCCGTTTCCCTTCCTTTTCCTCAAGTTCCGGTGTGCCCCACCGTACTTTGTTTTATCTCAAAGGTTATTCTTCTAGGTTCACACGCCAACTGTTGATTGACGATTGGGTTTTTAAAGAGGACTTTCCCAGAGACGAAACCTTAGTAGAGTGGAGCCTTACTACAAAACCTTTTCCCTATGCTGCATAACCTGCCGACTATAAAGGCTCCACTCTACTTACGGTAACTTCAAGCCCTCTAGGCATTACTTCTTTATGGGCAATCAATTGCGGATCTCTCTTCCGGTTGAGCCAACGGTTTCTCAGCCTGTACCTATCTAGATTATACACCAAACAGACGTGGATTTTCAGAAAGCCGTCCTAGAAGGACGGGGTTTTAAACCCAATATTTTTGATAAATTTGTCGATTCCACGATGATTGGTACTAATCGCCGCTTCTCCCCCCAGGGGTTAAGTAAGAATCAAGCCAAGAGCTTGCTAAAATATAGACTAGCAGTTAATACTGTTGGCCTGTTGGCAAATTAGCTCAAAACTTGCCCGGTGCGGTTACAGTCGTCGAATTAAATTCGCCACGGGTCGCACCGCCGAAATTGATGGGCAAGGGGAATTGGAAACGGTTGTAGCAGTTCACAACAAACTAAATAAAACTGTTTAAAATCCGCTAAAATAGCCTAAATATACCAGATTAATGAGCTAATCCGTGGCTTAACATCCCCGGAAGTCTCTTAAATGTAAATAGATAGGGGCATTTGTACAAAGAAATAGATATGGATAGGGTTGTGACGCAGGATACACCACTAGCGGCTGTGTTTCGTCAGATTGGTAGAGGAGCGTTTCCACCAGTCGTAGAAACCTATGAGCGAAGTAAGACGATTTTCTTTCCAGGAGATCCAGCTGAACGGGTTTACTTTTTGCTAAAAGGTGCTGTAAAACTTTCTAGAGTATACGAAGTAGGGGAAGAAATTACTGTAGCACTGCTGCGAGAAAATACGGTTTTCGGTGTTCTATCCCTGATTACTGGTCACCAATCTGATCGGTTCTACCATGCAGTTGCCTTTACAACTGTAGAGTTACTCTCTTCCCCGATTGACCAGGTCGAAAAAGCACTGAAGGAAAACCCGGAATTATCAATGTTGATGTTACGGGGGCTATCGTCTCGGATATTACAGACGGAAATGATGATCGAAACCCTAGCTCATCGGGATATGGAGTCTCGATTGGTGAGTTTTCTATTAATTCTCTGCCGTGACTTTGGGATACCCTGTGGCGATGGCATTACCATTGAACTGAAGTTGTCCCATCAAGCGATCGCAGAAGCTATCGGTTCGACTCGGGTGACTGTCACCCGTCTACTGGGAGACCTACGGGAAAAAGAAATGATTTCGATTCACAAGAAAAAAATTACTGTCCACAAGCCAGTGGTTTTGAGTCAGCAATTTACTTGAAAATTAGTGATTGCAACAACAATAAACCTGATTGCGACCATTAGATTTAGCAATCCGTAGGTTCTCGTCAGCAGATCGCAGTAGGCTTTCCCCTCTATGGTCGTCCGTATGGTTAAGGGAAGCAACACCCAAGCTAATGGTAATTCCGAGCACCAATCTTCCATCAATCTGAAACGGTTGATCGCTAATAATATGTCGCACTCGATTAGCCACTGCTAGGGCTTCTTCACAGTCAGTGTGACTAAGAATGATCACAAACTCTTCTCCACCATAGCGAAAGAGGGAATCTTGAATACGTAGGTTATGTTTGAGACGACTTGCCAGTAGCTTGAGAGCGCGATCGCCTACCGGATGTCCGTAGTTGTCGTTGATGGACTTGAAATAGTCTACATCTAGGATAATCAGACTCAGGGGCGTTGATTGACTAAAGGCATTTTCGACTTGTCGGGGTAACTCCCATTCCATTGCCCGACGATTGCTCAATTCTGTCAAGGGATCAACCAATGCTATCCTAGATAGGAAATCATTAGTGTGCATTGCTTGCCGGTATAGTCGCACTCCTCGTAACCCTGCCTGAATTTGTGCCTTAAGCAACCGATTTTCTGCTACAGCTATGGCTGAGTCTTGATTACTGATTGAACTGATCCGTAAGTAGGCATCTGCACCGTTTTCTAGGGCTTGAGCACATTCTCTTAACTCCCAGTTTGGGTCTCGGCCCATTTTTGTAATCGCTATTTCGGGCAAGTCATTGATCAAAATGCAGTATATCCAACCGAGCAGCTTTTGTTCTTTAATATGACGACATATTTGTAAACTAGCCACCTGGGTTGCCTGCAAAATTAAAATAGCGGGTTGTCTAGTCTTGATGAGTTGTATGACATCATCAAGTTCCCAAGATACCTCGACAGTGCTAGACCTTATATAGCAAGTCCGCTTCACAAATGCAGTGATAAACTGTTTATTTCCTACTACTAATATAGAAGTATCGTTTTTATTTATAGTTAGCTCTACAGAGCTAATACATTCACCAGCAATTAATAATCTTAACACTGCTACTTCTTCAAGAAAGTATTAGCTAATACGTTTGGCTCTAAATTCACCAGTCTATGGGATTGGCTATGGGATAGATAGATTCTAGATAACTAGATAAATTTCTCCTATTGCTGACTATCGTTTGGGAGCTCAAGTACAGTTGGATCAGTTACCAATTTCCCATTGCCGATTCCCGATTCCCCGATATGGATTGTGAATCACGAGCTGTGGAACTCTTGATAAATTAGGTAATTTGATATTATAACAATCATTTTTAAACTATCTTATTGTATATAGCAATTATAAATAGGTTGTGAAATATCAAGCGGCCAGGATGCCAATAATACCATGATTTTGGGTTTATAGATTTTCACAACTCGTTTACAATTGTTATATCGTTTTTAGTTTAACTAGTTTTATTGAACATAAACCTGAATAACAATAAAAATTAGTTTAATCCCCGATGAATCCAAAGCCAACTTAGGCACAACTTAGGCACAACTTAGGCACAACTTAGGCACATCTTAGGCACATAGTTAATTAGGGGTTACTCAGCCGAAGCTGAGCACAGGGATTATTCTATTTATACTTTCCTCTAATACTCTCTTGTTTTTATCACAAGTGGCAGTAGCAATTTCCTGGTATCCAGGTAATTTTTCTAAATCTTTATCGAAGATGGTGAAAACACCTAACTGTTCAACTGAGTGAGAGCATTATTATTCCCACTAACCTCTAATATCAAGTCAGGTTGAATACCCATAATTAGAGGGAGGGTGGGGAGATGGGGAGATGGGGACCCACCCCTAACCCCTCCCAGGAGGGGGAGATGGGGAGATGGGGAGATGGGGAGATTTTTATTAAGGGTAATTATTTCGACATGATCTAAAAAATTTCTTGCAGCCGGAGAGCCTGTGGTCTGCTGCTTAATTAGGATGAAAACTAGCTACAGAATTTATCCCTGTATTTCCTTGAACTCAATGACCATCTTTGTTCCCACCTAAGATAGACTACATTCCCTACATCGTTAACCAACACCTAAGCTGGTATTCATTTAAATTCCATTGTTCTGACAGCAGGTGAGCAAGGGAGCAGGTTTTTTTATAACTGAATAATATCCAATTTAAATGCGCAACACCTAGTTAACCAACACCTAGTTAACCAAAATAATATAACTTACTGATGTATTGTCGTTCGCGTAGCGTCGGCTTTGCCGAAAGGTTAATGTTTGAAGGTTGATAGTCAAAGGTTAACCATTAGCCGTTCGGCAATTTTGATTAAGCTGTCACCCATCTAATTTGCATACTTAGAACGAGGGGGAGAGTGGCAGAGGGATTGACGACTTTTTCCGTTCGCGTAGCGTGGCCATTCGCACCTCAAGCAGCGTGGCAAAAGGCCAAGCGTAGCCAACGGCCAAGGCCTTAAGTAGCAAATCGGCCAATCAAATCACACTAGCTTACTTGGTAGCTTACTCCACGGTGTGACCGACAGTCGTTATGATCTGTCTAATTGAATCTTCAGAGGCTTCGGTTTCAACTCTAACTGTCTTTGATGTTACATCCACTGCGACTTTAGAGTCTGGCTCCTGTTGGAGTATACCTTCGGTAATGGTCTTAGCACAGACATCACACGCAATACTGGGAACTTTTAACTGTACTACTGCCATAGTCAATACTCAATCAGTTTTTCTGACACCGGTTAATCAGCTTCCCCTTAAAGCTCGCAGCCCAAGCTAGCAAGGTTAATGCTTACCAATAACTTAGCTCGATTGACGATAATACTCAATGGGCCTAGCCAGGATTGACTAGACCCATTCGAGTGGAAAAAGACAAATTTTCAACGAGTTAACTTTCTGACTACCAGTTTTGAATCACTACTATGGTTGGCAAACTACACAGATACACCTAATACTACATCTCACACAGTCGTGTCTTTCCGGACTTTGGTTTGGCTTACTCCAACTTCTGTTGGTTTTTGGCCACTTGATGCTATGTTCGATTGGTGCCTACTGTGGCTGGGTCATAGACCGCTAGAAATCATCTTATCTATGCCCATTTAGGTTTTGGCTTCAGGTTTTTCTCTGAAGGATGACTTCCACTCTTTAAATCTAACACGACCTTCTGGAGATTCCGAATACTTGTTGTTAAAGTTAAGGAGTCTTTACAAACTGCAACGATTAGATGAAAAATTATGAAGGGTCTGGGATTTCCCCAATAGGTTGCACCAATACTCAAAGGGCCTAGCCAGGATTGACTAGACCCATCTGAGTGGAAAAAGACAAATTTTCAACGAGTTAACTTTCTGACTACCAGTTTTGATCACTATGGTTGGCAAACTACACAGATACACCTAATACTACATCTCACACAGTCGTGTCTTTCCGGACTTTGGTTTGGCTTACTCCAACTTCTGTTGGTTTTTGGCCACTTGATGCTATGTTCGATTGGTGCCTACTGTGGCTGGGTCATAGACCGCTAGAAATCATCTTATCTATGCCCATTTAGGTTTTGGCTTCAGGTTTTTCTCTGAAGGATGACTTCCACTCTTTAAA
>NZ_JAAHHZ010000130.1:7166-16911 GCF_010672005.1 Moorena sp. SIO4A5
CACTTGATGCTATGTTCGATTGGTGCCTACTGTGGCTGGGTCATAGACCGCTAGAAATCATCTTATCTATGCCCATTTAGGTTTTGGCTTCAGGTTTTTCTCTGAAGGATGACTTCCACTCTTTAAAGCTAACACGGCTTTCTGGAGATTACGAATACTTGTTGTTAAAGTTAAGGAGTCTTTACAAACTGCAACGATTAGATTAAGAAGGTTGAAGGTTGTTCGCGTAGCGTGGCCAAAGGCCAAGGTTACAGGTTGAAGGTTACAGGTTGAAGGTTACAGGTTACAGGTAGAAGGTTACAGGTTGAAGGTTGCAGGTTGAAGGTTACAGGTTGCAGGTTACAGGTTGAAGGTTACAGGTTGAAGGTTACAGGTTGCAGGTTACAGGTTGCAGGTTATATGTAACAGGTTTAACGTTACAGATTGCTAGTTATACATCCGGCTTTCAGTTGTTAAGCCTCTAATCTTCAACCATCCAACCTTCAACCATCAAACCTCCAACCAACCAACCTCCAACCATCCAACCTTCAACCATCCAACCTTCAACCATCCAACCTTCAACCAACCAACCTCCAACCAACCAACCTCCAACCATCCAACCTTCAACCATCCAACCTTCAACCATCCAACCTTCAACCATCCAACCTTCAACCTATCAACCTTCAAGCTATCAACCTTCAACCTCCAAGCATCACAATGGTTTGCTCTCCTATAAAGGGTGGGCTTTCACCTTCGGTTCTATGTCACAATAGATCATAGGTAAATTAATAAATATAGCGATAGGGGTTTACTTCCCATAAGCCCATAGCCTAAAGCTGACTTGTAGAGAACCATGCCCGATATCCCTAATTATTTGCGCGGTAACGAAATCCGGCAAACTTTCCTCGATTTCTACTCCCAACGGCAACACAATGTATTGCCAAGTGCTTCGTTAGTACCGGAAGACCCGACGGTGTTGCTGACAATTGCGGGAATGTTGCCGTTTAAACCGATTTTTCTAGGACAACGTCAGTCGGAATTCCCTCGCGCCACCACCTCCCAAAAATGTATCCGCAACAATGATATAGAGAATGTGGGACGCACGGCACGGCATCATACTTTTTTTGAGATGCTGGGGAATTTTAGTTTTGGGGATTATTTTAAGGAACAAGCGATCGCATGGGCATGGGAACTCTCTACAGAGGTATTCGGTTTGCCACCAGAACGCTTAGTAGTCAGTGTGTTTCGGGATGATGATGAAGCGTTTGCGATCTGGCGGGATAAAATTGGGATACCAGCCTATCGCATCCAGCGCTTGGGTGAAGAGGATAATTATTGGAAATCGGGTCCGACCGGTCCGTGTGGTCCGTGTTCAGAACTTTACTACGATTTTCACCCAGAACTGGGAGACGAGAGCATTGACTTGGAAGATGATACCAGGTTTATTGAGTTCTATAACCTGGTATTCATGGAATACAACCAGGATGCCGAGGGTAACCGCACTCCGTTAGATAAGCAAAATATTGATACGGGGATGGGGCTGGAGAGGATGGCGCAAATCCTCCAGCAAGTGCCGAATAATTATGAAACTGATTTAATTTTCCCGATTGTAAAAACCGCAGCGGAAATTGCTGGGGTTAACTATAACAAGAGTGATGAGAAGACGAAGGTTTCTCTGAAGGTTATTGGTGACCATATCCGGGCAATTGTTCATATGATCGCGGATGGGATTACGGCTTCTAACACCGGACGGGGTTATGTGTTGCGCCGTTTGCTCCGTAGAGTGGTGCGTCATGGCCGTTTGATTGGGATTGATGGGGAATTTACCTGGGAAGTGGCTCAAACTGCGATCGCATTATCTGAATCAGCTTATCCTAATGTGCGGGAACGGGAAAAAACTATCCAAGCGGAAATGCAGCGGGAAGAGTCTCAATTCCTGAAAACCCTGGAACGGGGAGAGAAGCTGCTAGCTGAGATTTTGGCTAAGAAGCCTAAGCAGATTTCTGGCACAGATGCGTTTACCCTCTATGATACCTATGGTTTCCCAGTGGAATTAACTGAGGAAATTGCTGAAGAACAGGGCTTAACGGTAGACCTCGATGGCTTCGAGGTGGAAATGGAACGCCAGCGGGAACGGGCTAGAGTTGCCCATGAAACGATTGATTTAACAGTACAGGGTAGCTTAGATCAGCTAGGGGAACAGATCGATAGCACAGCATTCCTGGGTTACACTGAACCCAAGTCTATGGCTAAGGTAGAGGCTTTGCTAGTTGATGGGAAGTCTGTGGAATCCGCTGGGGCTGGGAGTAAGGTCCAGGTGATTTTGGATCAGACCCCATTCTATGCCGAATCTGGGGGACAAATAGGCGATCGCGGTTATCTGTCTGGGGATGCGCTATTGGTTCGCATCGAAGATGTTCAGAAGGAATCGGATTTCTTTGTCCACTTCGGTACTGTGGAACGGGGAAATTTAGCGGTAGGCACAACAGTAACGGCTCAAATTGACCGGGCTTGTCGCCGTCGAGTTCAAGCTAACCATAGTGCGACCCATTTACTGCAAGCGGCTCTGAAAAAAATTGTTGACCCAAGCATCTCTCAGGCAGGCTCTTTGGTGGCTTTTGACCGCTTGCGCTTTGACTTCAATTGCCCTCGCGCTCTGACATCGGAAGAGTTAGACCAAATTGAGGCACAAATTAATAATTGGATTAGTGAAGCCCATACTGCTGATGTGGAGGTGATGCCCTTGACAAAAGCTAAGGCTAAGGGCGCAACCGCTATGTTTGGGGAAAAGTATGGCGATGAGGTCAGGGTGATTGATTTCCCTGGTGTCTCGATGGAATTGTGTGGTGGTACCCATGTCAACAATACTGCTGAGATTGGCGTGTTTAAGATTATCTCTTCCGCAGGAGTGGCGTCTGGGATTAGGCGCATAGAAGCAGTGGCTGGACCGGCAGTGCTGGATTATCTGAATGTGCGGGATAAGGTGGTTAAGGATTTATGCGATCGCTTTAAAGCACAACCGGAAGAGTTACCTGAACGCATTAGTAATTTACAACAGGAACTCAAGGCGACTAATAAACAGTTAGATGCCCTCAAGCAACAACTGGCTTTGGCAAAATCTGACCAATTGTTAGCGGAAGCTAAGTCAGTCGGTGAGTTCAAGGTTCTGGTAGCGAAGATGGAGGGAGTAGAACCAGAGGGGTTAAAAAGTGTTGCGCAACAGCTACAGCAGAAGCTGGGAGAAAGTGCAGTAGTGTTGGGTTCAGTGCCTAGCCCGGACAAGGTGAGTTTAGTGGCAGCCTTTAGTAAGGGTGTTAATCAGAAAGGCTTGCAGGCTGGGAAGTTTATTGGTGCGATCGCTAAAATATGTGGTGGTGGTGGCGGTGGACGACCTAACTTGGCTCAAGCTGGTGGAAAAGATGGCAGTAAGTTAGGGCAAGCTCTTGATAGGGCGTTGCAACAGTTGTTGGAAGGGTTGCAGTGATTTTGGAGTGGGGGATCCCCCCTAACCCCCCTTAATAAGGGGGGGATTTGAGATTAAGGGGGGATTTGAGGAAATAGTTGTATTTGTGAGATCGCGTAGCGATTGGCCGTAAGCCACGCTACGCGATCGCGTAGCGGCTCTGTAAGAGCATCGCTCTTTTGTGTGCTGGTGAACAATTTAGTGCGTCAGTGCAATAGTTTTGTTTGAGCCACTGACCGACCCATCGTAATTGGTGAGTTAGTGCAATAGTTTTTTTTAGCGCTTGCATGTTAATCCAATTTCGGTTATAATACTATCACCGCTGACGCAATGGTTTTTCAGCCATGATAATTTCCAGCGCATAAGGGGCTGATTTAGTAGGTGTTTCTGCCACTCGCCTCCGTTTCCTTATGAACAAGGGCAGAGTTACAGGTAGGCTTGGCACCACACTCGAAACGATTCTTCAAGAGAAGATATCGAGTGTAATGTATTGTTGTACATTTTTATCAAAATTACATTTTTCCCCTACAAGCTTTGCTTAGCAAAAATTGTAGCAATAACCCTATAATAGTTGATCATAGCTATACCCTAGAAAGCCTAAATTTGGATATTGTCAACAGTATCTTGCTTGAGGTAATTCTGAGGCTAATCTTAATCTTTACAATTCACTATATTCATGGAATAATACCGATAAAATTGAATAATCTGACTAGGTTTACATCGATTAATGCTGTAGATTTACATCATAATATCTGTAAGTACGATTGTCTAAATTCGGCAATAAATTAAACGCTTATTGTTTATTGATAATTATCTAATGGCTGAACAATATATAGCACATAGCTATCGTATTCTTAAAGAATATAAAACTTCAATCTACTCTAGAACCTATAAGGTAAATGATGAGAGTGCAGCGGCCCAACCTTGTCACTATATAGCCAAAGAATATAAGCCTCTGTCTGAAGAACCAGAGGTAATGCAAGAAGCTCAAAAGCTCTTCAGTGAACGTGTCCAAGACATAAGGGCTTTGAAAATTAACGGTATAGCCAATATTAAGTATCAGTTTCAACAAGGCAATAGTTTCTATATACTTCGAGATTATATAAAAGAGAATACTATTGAGGTAGAGATTAAAAATGGCAAGTATTTCCAAGAGAAAACAGTTAAGAAAATTCTAAAAAAATCTCTAGAAATTTTAGATCAATTACATCAAGCTAAAATAGCTCAGGGTAATATTAGGGCTTCTAACATAATATATTTAGGAGACGATCAACTGACTCTTCTTGATATTGGAGATTTAAACGAAATCGGTGGGCTACAGATAGTTTCCGGCAAGGTGTCTATTGCTCTAGACAAATATAATGATCGTTACAAACCACCCAAAGGGAATAAAGAGAGGTATCGAGACGATCTATATGCTTTGGGAGTTGTTTGTATTGAGATGATCAGATCTGAGATTCATCCTCAGCTTATTAGTCACCAATCTACTCAAGAAACTATATGGCGTTATCACGTTCCTGGGAAAAGCCCTTTACAAATTAGCGATGCATTTGCAAAGATCATAGACAAAATGATTCTTTATGAGCCCCAAGCTCGCTATCAGTCAGCTAAAGAGATATTGAATGACTTAGACCAACTCCTTGATTCTAAGTCTAAAATCCCTGCATATGACAAGACTCAGCTTAAGATAAGTATTATTAGATTTAGGATAAAACTATTTTCCAATCCACTATATGCTCTATTGATTGTAGTTTCTTTAATTGGTTTTGCTTATCTATCACTAAGAGTATTTAATGATTTTATAATTGTTACTGATCCTGTTGTTCCTAAGCCTGAAATTTGTCCACTTAAGATGGACGATCATATCAGTTGTGGTGAAGAGAGTCTTTTTCATGATTTCCCGCCACCAAATAAAAAGATAGCCATGAAATACTATCATGACAAACAATACGACAAAGCTTCAAGATTTTTTAAAATTTCATTGCAGCAGGAATCTCAAGATGATCCAGAAATTTTCATTTACCGGAATAATGCTAAACTTAAGACAGATCCCAATATAAAGCCCTATACTATTGCTGTGGGAATTCCTATCACAGGAAACGAAGATAAAGCCAAAGAGATGCTTCGAGGAATTGCTCAAGCTCAAGGCTATATCAATAACTCCCAAGCTAAGATAAATGGTAGACCGCTGAGGATCATGATTGCCGATGATCATAACGAGAGTGAAAGTGTATTATCGAAGTTTATAGCTTATTATGATGGGGAACCCTTGGAAGGGTGTGTAGATACTCCTGAGGGAGAAGCCTTTTGCGATCAAGCTTCAAAAACTCAGATAAACTGGAGAACAGCCACTGCATCCGATGCATACGATGCCATCAGGACCATTGCTAAGGCTCTGGAGACTTTACCAAACCCCAATCGATTCAAGTTACAAGAAGCCTTAAGGAGGCTCTACCGAAGATAGTGTGTATAAAACCGCGCTTATTGCCGACTAGGTCTGATGGGAGGGGTTATTTATAAAAAATCATTCTATCTCTTGATGCAGTCGATCATGGGGGTTTCCCCCAAGACCGCGCTGCATCGCTTAAAAACTCAAACTCCCGCCCAGTAATGATTATACGAATTATTCGATCAGATTTTTACACAGCAAGTTCGGTAGAGCCCTTAAGGAAAAATAATTTTAGTTACTCAGGTGTAACTGGGACAGTCAAATTCAAACCAGATGGTAACCGCACAGAGCCACCAGGAGCGGCAGTTAAAGTTATACGATCAACATGTGATTCAGCTTACCACGGATTAGAATTTGTTCCCATTGAGTATGTGGATGAAAAACAATGTCAGTTGATTGAATAGGAAAACCTGATGAATAATACAGAAAAAACTGTTATTGCAGTAACTGGTCATACCAATTCCGGTAAAACAACTTTGATCAGAACGTTAACCAAGAGCAATGTCGGTCTAGTTGCTGACCAAGCACATGCAACAAAAAAGACTGAAACGATTCCATATGAGACTATGCAAGCCTGGTTCCTTGATTGTCCAGGTTTTGAGGTTCCAGATTCTTGTTTAGCCTATATGAGAGCTAAAAAACAAGGGCTTTATCCAGAGATATTAGCAAACATATTTCCAAATGTTGATAGGATGAAATATGACCTAATAGCAATAGAAGGAGTAGAGCAAGAAGCAGATGTGGTAATATACGTTGTCGATACGTTAAATGATGTGCCGGAAACAGGACATGATCAAGAAATTGAACTTTTAAAGGAATTAAATAAGCCGATTATTGGCATTGGAAATAAAAGCATAAAAAGAAATGAACAGCATGTCGAACGAATAACTCAGTGGGAAGATTTTTTTAAACGAAACCATATCACTAATTACATTATGTTTGATGGTTGGTGGGATGACCCTTCCAAAGTGACTCGGATTTATAGCTATGTAGAAAATTTATTGTCTGGTCAAAAGAAAGAAAGATATCGCATAGACCTTGCAAATTTCAGAAATAGACAACTGGAAATTTTAAGGGAAGCTTCATATTTAATGCATGACTGTATCCAAGGATGCAGCAAAGTCAAAAGACAAAAGGGTATTGATAACACTTCACCAGAAAATAATCTCATTGATGAAATACGTAATGAAGTTAAACAGTTATTAGAAGATTTTAATGAAAACGTGTCAAACCTTTATGACTTAGCAGCAGACGATCCACTCAAAGGAGTTAATGACCTTAACTTTCATAAAAAAAACTTTTCAAAGCCTAAAGATGTAGTTGATGGTGCAGCTGCTGGTACAGGCATTGGGACTGGAATCGGTGGTGTTATAGGTGGGATAATCGGTTTTATGATTGGATTGCCTGTTGGTGGTGTTGCTGCTGGACCAGCAGCGCTAGTTGGTATACAGGTAGGGGCTACTGTTGTTGGTTTATTGGGAGGAAGTATTTGGGCTGTATTATCTGTAAATAACAATATAGAAGTTTCTCTCGATCAAAATGGTAAAAACTTTATAGCTACTACTTGCCTAGCAATTATATGGGGAGTGTCTTACCACGGTTACGGAAACAGCCCAACCATAGGAGAGGAAGACATTGTTGGGCTTTTACAAACAATTAAAAATTTCCAAGACAACAGATCTATTCCTTGGGAGAAACTAAGGAAAAAACAGGTGTTTGAAGAATGTAAACAGTTTTTTGAAAAAGTAGAAGGTAGATTGTGAGGTGAAATGTGTAGCAAAGCTGACGGGGCGCTTGTCGTCTCCTCAGGAGCCATAGAGAAGCGCTGCCTGCAAATCATTTGCTTCTAAATCAGGCATTTCTGCTAAGATTTGCTCAGCAGTAAGTCCAGCTCCAAACAAATCTAGTACATCCGATACTCTAATTCTCATACCTCGAATGCAAGGGCGACCACCGCACTGTCTTGGATTAATCGTAATTCTTTTAAGCAAATCTGACATATAGCCTTACTCCAGAATGGATTTTAATCTCGCTATATAGGGTTTATTATAGCTGGTAATATTGGTCGTAGTGCAGTGCTTTGTTAGCACTTATAGTCGATTGATAACATAAGAACTACTGTCATCTGATATCTCAATCACTTGATCTGACCATCGCAAATTTATTGACTTAGGATATTCAATTTCGATCTCTTCTATGCCCTGTATTGCTGGCTTTATGTATCTTTCAATAAAAACAGAAACCACCTCTCCGGCTTCCTGCTCCATGTGCCTCCACGCTTCTTCTCCGTGATAAAAAGCGCCACCACAGGCCAGATATTTCTCTGATAACTCAGTTAACCTATTCGAGGGTGTTGGATCTAAAACCAGAAGAACTGGTATAAAACCAGCAGCTTGGCTTTCTTCAGGAAATGAAAGCTCTTCACCAAATCTCCCCTGACCACTTGCAGCAATTGTTACTCTAAGTTTAAGTTCATAGGTTCTATTATTACTTGGAACTAAACAGTCTATTTGTCGCCCTTGGTTAGTAGGATTTCCATTTGCATCAAGTCTCTTAACTGGCGAGTTTTTCGCTCCAACAGGCTTGCCACCTAAGCAACTCGCTAATAGAGGTTGAAATAAATAGCCAGTTTCCTGGGCTGACCGATTGTCGATATCATAAATCCACTTCCTCCAAACCATCCAATTCGCCAGAAGAGTGGTATTGCATCCACCATACTCTAGAAGTGATCTAGGACCAATTTGATCCATGTTGGACATAGGCTGTGATGACAGAATTCTTTGATATTTAACTCTGCGCCGATGAAGAGCAGAGAGGTTTTCTATAAATAACGCAAAATCGTTATCCTGATTGAAGCAGGCTGTCAGTGCTGAGATCACATCTTCGGCACTGATATCAGATTCTGCTATGCTATCAAACCAGCTTATTGGAATATTGTAGTAGTCATCATCTGGTACATTGACTTTAATAATCTGAAGGTCATCGTGAGACCATCCAAGGTTATCAATAGCAATAGATAGTAGTGACGATAACTCCCCATCAGATATTATAACCTGAGCTTCACCTGAACCATGCATTTTGCATTTAGAATACAAGTTTTTTATGAAAGCAGTATTTTTCATAGATTATCCAAACAATGTGTATTGATTGGTTTGATATCATGTCGGGATAATTACCCTTAATAAAAATCTCCCCATCTCCCCATCTCCCCATCTCCCCATCTCCCCATCTCCCCATCTCCCCATCTCCCCACCCTCCCTCTAATTATGGGTATTCAACCTGACTTGATATTATTGGTTTCCATCAGGCTATTAAGCAAAACTTCTGTATTTTTTAAAGCTGGGCTCATAGCTCCTGCCTTTGTAAGCAAAAAGCCAAGCATGCGACCTTCATTGTATTGATCGCCCTCGAAGCCATAATTATCACGGATATGTTCAGCAAATACACGAGCCAAAATTGGTGGAATTGCATTGCCTATTTGCTGGATTTTATGAGAGGCATTCCCACAAAATACAAAATCATCTGGAAACGTTTGAATTCGCGCTGCCTCTCTTATCGTTAAAGGTCTGTTTTCCACTGGGTGTATTAACTCTCTTGTGGCAGCACCAGTGATGGTTAAGCTCGGCTCATTTCCCATCAGTCTTTTAAGTCCCGATGGCGCTCCACCTCGCTTTTCTGTGGGCATACCATCAGCAACGCGCCTATTTGCTCTCTTCTTAAATGACTGATGCTGTAGTTCCTCTGGCAAATCCTTCATGGTTTGACCTGGCTTTAAGGCAGTAATTCTTTTTAGCTGGATGCCGTTAATAATTGGGTAGTAATGGTCGGATATTTGTGTGGCATTTCCACGAATA